>JAITHO010000053.1 GCA_031279915.1 Tannerellaceae bacterium | reverse complement strand
TCGCGCAGATTATTGAGGATAAGCTGGCGCGACTGTACGTCGATTCCAACCGTGGGCTCGTCGAGTATGAGCAATCGAGGCCTGTGCAGGATTCCGACGATGAGATTGACGCACCGCTTCATCCCGCCCGAACATGCATGCAGCGGCTTGCGTTCCTGAGCTTCGAGCCCGAATCTGAGCAGCATGCTACTGATAAGCGGGCCCAGTTCGCTGCGTTTCATTCCATATATTCCTCCAAAGATGTTGAGATTCTCCTTCACTGTCAGACTTGGATACAGGGCGATGTCTTGCGGAACCAAACCGATCTGAGGCTTCACGCTGCCGAGGCGGCTCGGAATGGGCAGATCGAATATGCGGGCGCTCCCGCTATCGGCCGTTCGGAGTCCGCAGAGGATGTGAATGAGAGTGGTTTTGCCTGCTCCGTTCGGACCGAGAAGGCCATAGATCTCGCCTTGATTGATAGTGATTGAAAGGCTGTCGAGTGCGGGCCGACTGCTGCCCTTATAGGTTTTGCTGAGATTGGATATGCTGACGGCTGGTATGCTCATAGCTTTTTGACGGCTTCTCTGAGGTCGGCAAAGAAGGATCGCTCCAGGTTGGCTATGTTGCTGAGCTTGTCGGCCAAGCCGTCGTATGAGCAGACGTCATCACCGCGCTTCTTGAACTTCCTTGCGGATTCGAAGGCGAAGTCTCGCCATGCATCGCCTATCATCGTCATTCGGGAGGCATATCCGTTGAGCAAACTTTCCTTGCCCAGAATGACGGAGGCTTCTTGCAGGAAGGCGGCATACATGTACCGAAATCCGGCGCCTCCGGTTCCTATCTCCTCCAACATCCTTATGACCTGGGCGAGCTGCAGAGCGGCTTTACGGGCTCCCAACTTGCTCTCCCACTCCCGCATCTGGGAGGCCAGCATGCTGATTCCTTTCACTCCGAAGAAGGGCAGGGGGATGTCGAGCATCCTGCGGCAATTAAGGAGGATGCCGCTTAGTATGGCCGGCTTAAGGTCGGGAGTTTGGCTGCGAACATGCTTCACCCAGTACATCTTGCCCATGGGAGGCCATGTCCCCTTGGCAAATCGAACCCGTTTCAAGTCGGCGGAGGATATCTCGTTTGTAACTACGGATACCGGATCGCTGACGGTATAAACGTCGCCCTCCTTTCCTATGATACAAATGTTGTGGGCATTAAAATGGAAGCGGTACTCTTTGGGAAAATACGGGAGATAGAAAACTCCTACGATGGCGCCTGTGGGGATTCCCTTTTCGAGCAGCCTGTCGAGCGCCCGCATTGCCTTATCCTGGTTGAGGAATCGCCGGCTACTGATCGACACTCCCAGCCGCCGCGTCACCCTCGCAAAGATATGCCCGGGCAAGGGCCTGAACGAAACCACCGGCATGTCGTGCAGCTTTATGAAGGGCATATACGAAAAGAATACTCCTGCGCCTATACCCAGAGCCAATGGCTCGCTGATCTGCACGCCGTAGTGACGGAGCATGCTCGTCGTAACCCCGCTCTCGCAATGGGCGGCCAGGCTATGCTCAAAATTAATCTTCATGGCCAAGAGACTTCAGTTCGTTTATATCTATCCCGAAGGCATCGGCATAACGTTGCAGCACATCTGCATCCAGAGCGGCGAATACTTCCGGACGGAGGTGCTTCTTTATATCCTTGCGGCTTATTCCGGTATAAGATGACAGCAAAGCGGGAGTCATCAAATGTATCTCAAGATGATAAGCTAACGGACTTTGCTTGCCCGCAAGAACTTCTTGCCGAATGCTCTCCGCATCTTCTATAATCGAATCCCAGGTGATACGCAAGGCTTCGCTTTGAGGCTCCCAGCCGATGCTGGCAACTGGAACATACTGGCCTTTATCGTCGACGGCATAATATAGATCACGAATCGTTGTTGAGCCGAGGTATTTATTATCTTGAGGAACGTCTTCTATCTTCATTATATATATAATATGTATTAATCGGTTAGCAAACCGTGAGGTGACAATATCCATACGAAAATCTTGCGCTTTCGGGTATCATGCCTAATATCCGATGCCCTTTCTGCAGCCTGCCGGAGTGATAGAGCTCCTCCAGCATCAAGAAGAAGGAGGCCGAGGCAACGTTGCCCACGCTCGGAAGATTCACGAACCATTTCTCCACCGGAATACTATAACCTCCCTTTGCCAGCGCTTCCATGATCTTGTCGCGGAAGAACATCGACGAAAGATGAGGCAAGAACCAGTCGACGCTGCTCACGTCAAGAGCTCGGCGATCGGCAATCTCCTGCAAAAAGTCCAGCCCCAGCTCCGTAATATTCTCGCCCAGGTAGCGCGCATCCTGCTTGATTGAGAAGATGGATCGCGAGAGCCAGTCCTGCTCCGAGAAGGAAGCCCATCCGCAGAGATCGCCCTTATCATCACGCTCGGCCCCTGCATACATGCAGGCCTTATGTTGGTGCGCATAAGAGGCCAACTCAATCCAATCGATCGCAAGCGAGAGCCCATCTGCCCTGGGCGAAGGCTCAAGCAGCACAGCTCCGGCTCCGTCGGACAACATCCAGCGCAGAAAATCCTTCTCGAAGGCCAAGATCGGCTTCCTTTCCAACTGAGCGATCAGCTCCGCCTCCTGTTCGAAATAAGCATTGCGCATCCAGGGACTAAAGCGCTCGGAGGCCACGCAAACTGCATTGCGCTTCTCGCCCGTCAGAACCGACAGCCATCCGTACTTCATGGCCTGAATCCCCGTGCAGCAGGAGCCGGCAAAACTCACCGTCTCGGCATTCCGTCCGCCCAGCTCGCCGTGCACCATCACCCCATGCGAAGGCATGATCTGCTCTGGCGAAGCCGTTCCGGCAGAAATCAAATCAATAGCGTCTGGACTAAGCCCCGCCAGCTCGCAAAGAGAGCGAATCGCAAGCGCGGCCATTCCGACGTTCGTGTGCGTAGGCAGCCCCGCGCGATCCAGAGCGTAATACCTTTGCTTGATGCCGTTGCTCTTCAAAATCAAGCTCCTGGCAATCGATTTTTTACCGTTGATAAGCCCCAAATACTCCTCCATTTCCTCGTTGCCGATAGGGGCGTTCGGCAAGAATTTCGATAGTTGTGTGATGTATACCTGTTGTTTCATATTTGCAAATATAAAGAGTTCACGCAATTAAAAGCAATACCAACCGAGCCTTGCCAGACATTGATCGGGAACTCCCCCACCCTCTTTTCAGTCCAAATAACAGCGTTTTCGCCTCTCTTTTCGTATGCCGAATATGCGGAAAGGATAAGTGAGATAAAAGACGAGTAAGCCAATGGGAGACGCCAAAAAAATAACCGAAAACAGGTAATATTTGAATAGCTTCAATCTGAATTTACGCCGCTCAGAGCCGGGGCCGCCTCGCTTCAAAATCCATCTCGACCAGAAGCCGAACATACGGTAGCCCACCCTCTCAACGAAGGCAATATTAGCCTTATAACGTATCGCTCCTATACGCATAAGCTCCGGTTGAATACGCTCAGGATTAGAAAATTCTTTGGCGATAATATAACCGAATATCGAGGAATTTCGCACGTCTTTATCCGACACTCCTGCATCCGGAAACAGGCCCGAACGCTCGCGTTTTCCGCCGATCAACCATCGAATTATTGTCACAACGCTAACCAGATTATGATGTCGATCCTGCAATACTATCATTCCGCGAAGATTTGCTCCGCAATCAAACAAATAATCATTAGTTTTTTCCTGAGCTTTGATCCACATGTTACGACATCCGCATAAAGTAATTACCGTTTTATTACGAAGAAATTCGCGCACAGTTTCGTTCTGAAAAAAAGCATGCACAGGAATGGCTGGCGACAGAAACCACACCGGCCAAACAATCAAAACCAAGGCTGGATCAGGCACGTCTGACAAATCCGGAACAATCAACTCACAGCCCACGCCTTGACGCGACTCCGGAAAAGCGTCGAAAAAAGCGTCCGAACTCCAAGGAAATGGATACGGAACCGCAGCCCTTATAGGCTTATATACCACATCAAAACCCGAAGCCGACAATGACTGGCAAACTCTATGAAGAATCTCCAGGCCCTGCCCTGTTTGAGAATAATGAAAAGCGACAATTTGAGCCATAATAGAATTATTAGATTTTTATTTTTATCATTTATAAATCAGAAGTAATACGAACCAACTAAGCTTCAATTCATTTTCATTTGAGGCAACAAAACTAAGATTTTTCATAAATATATCCAAACAAAAACCCCACCTTCACAGGCAGGGTTTCCAGCACTCTTTGTGCAAACAAAATAAGTACACTTAAACACAGTTTCAAAACTAAGGGACGATTTTCGACTAACATGCGATGTTTGAAAAAAAAATATATAACACAATGCTATTCTTTGATCTTAATAATACAAAAGTAACCTCATTAACATTGTTTATACTTCATTCATTCATTCAAAATTTTCATCTGCGAATAGTCTTATTATTATTTCTTTTCACAGATTTTAAATCAAGTCTTCACATTTTTTAATTCCTTATCTTCTGAAACAAGATAAGTTAGGATACGGCTCGGATATTTTCCGATAATTTCAATCCGCCGCCGCATAAATTCCTCCCAAAAATTCCAAAATTCCAAGCTACTAATCGACCCATACTCTCCAATGGAAAGTAATTGATGGCAGCGCTTTGCTTACCAATGCCCAAACTACCCCAAAACAAGCAAATGTAACGTTGCAACAGGCTCGTTTTCGAAAATCCAAGCCGACTCAACGTTACAAATGCCTCAATTTTTGGAAAACAGGCATTTTGTAGCGTTACATTTGCCTCAATTTCCGAAAAATAGGCATTTTGTAACGTTGCATTTGCCTCAATTTCCGAAAAACAGGCCTATTGTAACGTTACATTTGCCTCAATTTCAAAAAAACAAGTCGTTGTAACGTTACATTGATCTAAAATTCTGAAAAAATGAGCCCGTTGTAACGTTAGGTCGGCTTGGATTTTTGAAAACGAGCCTGTTGTAACGTTACATTGGTCTCAATTTCCGAAAAACGAGCCTGTTGTAACGTTACATTGGTCTCGATTTCCGAAAAACGAGCCTGTTGTAACGTTACATTGGTCTCAATTTCCGAAAAACGAGCCTGTTGTAACGTTACATTGGTTTCAATTTCCGAAAACGAGCCTGTTGTGACGTTACATTGGCCTCCTTTTTCGAAAAACGAGCCTGTTGTAACGTTACATTTATCTTGATCTCCAAAAAATAGGCCCGTTGTAACGTTACATTGGCCTCAAATTCCGAAAACGAGCCCGTTATAACGTTGAGCTTGCTTTATTTTCCCGCATTTTACGACTTGTTTTGACTGATTTTCGCTCGTTTTGATTGAAAGAATGTAATGCCAGAGGCGAAGAGCTATGAGTTAGATTAGATTTGAACCCAGTCATGATTGTTTTTACGATGTTTTTTGTTTGGAAAAATAAATCGACACTTGCTATTGTGTGATAAAAAGAAAATTTATTCCTTTGCCGTATTAATAATCATTTAAATGTTTACATCTAATGGAACAAAAAATTTTAGATCACAAGACAATGTTGAGCAGACTTCCTGTTGGACAAGGAGTGCAATACCACAAGGAAACAAGCGCCCTTATAAAGGATGACTTGGCGCAGGTTGCGGGCTTATCAGACCTCGCCGCAGAGTATGAGAACGATGCAAATGTTGCGGATGCTACTTATATTGAGAGCTTAAAGGCTATTGAAACTGCGGAGATGAAGAGAAAGGATACTGTGCGGGGCTCGATTACAAACGAGGTCGTAAGGCGCGTTGATTTTGCGTATAAGAATCCTACATCTGAAGCGGAAAAGCAAAGCGCCACGATTTTGAAATTCGAAACCGACAAGTATCTTAAGGCGGTTCGCAAGGATTATAAGACGCAGACTGCCGCTACGCGCAATTTGCTGGCTGATTTGCGCTCACATTCTGCTGATGTGACTGCGCTTGGGCTGACGGAGCTTCTTAACAGGCTTGAAACGGAGAACACTGAGTTTGAAGACCTATTTTTGACGCGCACTGAATCTTCGGGGAATAAGACTTTAATAGGGACGGTGAGCGAGCTGCTTACAAAGGCGAACGATTCTCATGAGGCGATCTGCGTGGCGGCAGAGGGTTTGTTGCTTGCTAAGCCTACGCCGACTGTAAAGTCTGCGCTTGAGAGCATTGTGTTTAAGGTTAATTCGCAAATTCGGGTTTACACGACAATTTACCATCGGCATGCCGGAATCGTGGCGAAGCATCGCAAAGACAAAGAGAATGGTAATGAGGATGAGGAAACTCAAACTCCGGATACGGAGAATCCGACGGCGCCTCCAACTGACCCGCAAACGCCGGATGTGACCGTGCCGCCCATTAACCCTGATGACCTTAACCCTCCCGCGGCGGGTGAAAGGATTGAAGTGAGAGTGGATGTTACGGAAACTGATAAGGGAAAAAAGGCCTGACAGAAGGGCTATATTCTGAATAATTTTATTAACAGGTTTGTCGTCAGCGCCGGATTTAATCGTCCGGCGTTTTTTTTGCTCCGAACTTTAGCTCGGCAGCGCGGGATTGGAGCCGGCGGCGGATCAGGTTATTACGTCGGTCAGGATTTCGCGATAGGAGTTGAAAATCTTTGCCTTCGACATGAATCCAACGTAGCGGCCCTGCTCGTCGACAACGGGCAATGTCCATGCGTTGGTGTCGTCGAAGATTTGCATCACTTTCTCCATCTGCATGTTGATGACAAGTCGGGCCGGAGGCGATACCATGAACTTCGATACGTGGAAGCGGTTGTATAGCTCAGGCCTGAAGATAATGTTGCGGATGTCGTCGAGCTGCACCAGTCCGGCCAAATGTCCGTTGCTGTCGACAACGGGGAAGGTATTTCGGTGGCTCCGCCCTATGGCCTGAACGACCTCGCCCAGGGTCATGCCTGGGGCAACGGGCTCGAAGTCTTTTTCGATGATGCCTCTTGTGTGCAAAAGTGTGAGGACGGCTTTGTCTTTGTGATGCGTGAGCAGTTCGCCTTTGCGGGCCAGGCGCATGGTGTAGATGCTGTGGGGCTCGAAGATGCGGATGGTGAGGTAGGAGCTGATCGACACGAGCATGAGCGGAAGGAAGAGGTTGTAGCCTCCGGTTAGCTCGGCGATGAGGAAAACGCCTGTCAGCGGCGCATGCATTATGCCGGCCATCACGCCTCCCATGCCCATGAGGGCAAAGTTTTTTTCGGGCAGATTAGGGAAGAAGCCAAAGTAGTTAAGCGTATGGGCGAACATGAATCCGAGGATACAACCCAGGTAGAGGCTTGGGGCGAATACTCCGCCGCAGCCGCCGCCTCCGTTAGTAGCTGTGGATGCGAATACTTTGGTGAGGACGATGAGGAGCAGAAATAGTATGGGGCCGAAGTAGGAATTGCGCAGTGGATAGAAGAGGCTCCTGTCGGTTATGTTATCGAACTTGCCTCCGAGCAGCGATGATATGGTGTCGTATCCTTCGCCGTAGAGCGGGGGCAAAAGGAAGATCAGGATGCTGAGGGCGATTCCGCAGAGGAGGAACCTTTGCCAGTGCGGGAGCTTGGCGAGGAAGGCTTCGGTGCGGCTCATCATCCGCGTAACGTACAGGGAGAGCAGTCCGCAGGCGATGCCTAAGACCAGAACGTAGGGAATGCGCGACATCTCGAAGGTTTCGGTTTGCGAGAATGAGAACATAGCGTCGGTGCCTGTCACTATGTAGGATACGGTTGCGGCGGTGACGGATGTAATCAGCAAGGGCATCACCGATGTCATGGTAAGGTCGAGCATAAGCACCTCGATGACGAACACGAGCCCTGCAATGGGAGCCTTAAATATTCCGGCTATGGCTCCGGCGGCTCCGCATCCAACCAGCAGCATGAGGTTCTTCTGATCTAAACGGAAAAGCCGTCCGAGGTTGGATCCCATTGCA
>JAITHO010000043.1 GCA_031279915.1 Tannerellaceae bacterium | reverse complement strand
GTCGATTTTGTGGGATTTGAGTTTGATGAATGATGCGTCGTAAATGTGCAGATAGCCGGTTCGCGTACCGATCCAGAAGCGTCCCTGCCTGTCTTCGTAGATCAAACGAACTGCATTTTTGCGTGGGCTACGCTCGTCGGATGCCGGATATAATATCTTTACCGGATAGTTATTCAGCGAAATTTTGCTTATACCTGAAAATTCGGTTCCGACCCATATTTCTCCGAGCCGATCTTCTGTTACGCACAATAAATAGTCGGTTGGCAGATCGCTATTATCTGTTGTATAATGATATGTTTGTCCGTTGTTTTGATCGAGAGCGAATAGTCCGTTTCCGTAGGTTGTTATCCATATTATATTATGGGAATCGTGGTATATTTCATAGCGTTCTGCGTCGATTGCTGTCAGGATATCGGCTGGGATAAGGTTGATTTTCTCGAAGTGATTATCGGGGAAGTTTCGCCAGACTGATCCTGAGATATTATAAACCCATTTATTGCCTTTATTATCGGTATAAAAGGTTGCATTGCGAACTATTTCGTTCTGGAATAATGTCGCGGCGGGGATAAATATCTTTTGTTGGGAATCGAAGGCGATTAATTCTTCTTTTGTTGCTATTAAAATCAGTCCGTTATCCAGTAAAGTTGCCATGTTTAGCATGATTGTTTGGCCTCCGGGATATGCGATTGGTTGTCCGAATGTTTGTTGTTTGTTATTGAAATAAGTTAGGTGTTGATCGCTGATTAAATAGAGGCCGTCGGGGGTTTCGTGGATGCTGGAGAAGAATTCGGAGGAGATCTTGAGGGCTTGGTTGTTGTCTATTCTGAATAATCCGCTTCGGGAGCCTATCCAGGTTTGCTGGAGAGCGTCTTCGTATACAAAATGCACGGACGGGCTACCCAATTCTGTTTCTCCGAAGCGTTGGGCGCGGAGTTTTTTGCCGTCGTTGCTTATTCGGCAGCATCCGTCGCTGGCTCCCCAGAGCCAAACGTCGCCGTTGGAGAACTGCGCGATGTGCGTGAAGCTCTTTTGTTGGTTTGTGGGATCGTAATCCACGAAGCGTTCGAGGCGGGGATCATAGCAGCAGAATACGTTGTTGGTTGTACGAATCCAGATGTATCCGTGTTTATCTTCTTGCAGGCTTCTAATTCTGTTGTCGGGGAGTGATGCGAAGTTGCCGGTTTGTGGAAGCATCACGATAAATTCTTTGCCGTTATATCGATTTAGCCCGTTAATTGTTCCGAACCACATAAATCCTTTATTGTCTTGCATGATACAGCGAACTGTATTTTGCGAGAGTCCGTCACGGTCGTTTATCCATTCCATACGCAGTATTTCGACTGCTATTGTCGGATTCAAGACAAATAGCAGCCCTAGCAATGCATATATGCGATGTAGTGAGGAGGATTTAATGATACTCATTCTTATACTCTTACTGATGTTGCCTACAAATATAGTTTGATTTGTTTTAGCGGGCTATGTGGAGGCAAAAAGCGAACGATTTTCGCTCCATAACTTTCCGGAGACCTGAAAAGCGTCCGCTTTTTGCTTTTAAACTTTTCCGAGAACCAAAAAGTGTTCGATTTTTATCTCCCCAACTTTTTCAACAACTAAAAAGCGGACGATTTTTGCTTCACAAACTATCTGGAGATACAAAAAGCGGACGATTTTCATCTCCTAAACTCTTTAGACAAGTAAAAAGCGGACGATTTTCATCTCCTAAACTCTTTAGACAAGTAAAAAGCGGACGACTTTCACTTCATCAACTTTCTGAACAAGCAAAAAGCGGACGACTTTCACTTCCTAAACTCTCCTGACAAGCAAAAAGCGGACGATTTTCACTTCCTAAACTTTCTGGACAAGCAAAAAGCGGACGACTTTTACTTCCTATACTTTTCGGAGAAGCAAAAAGCGGACGATTTTCACTTCCTCAACTCTCTGGGGAACCAAAAAGCGGACGCTTTTTACTTGAATTGGCTCTGCATGAACTGAGAACAACTTTAATTTCTGTTGCAGGAGCTTCTGGAGAGGTAGTTTGAGGATGTTGTTTGTATGAATTTCCATGTTTTGTGGACAATATTACATTGATGCGGTTTTCGGATGTGCTTGGGGAGTCATTTTTTCCATTGATATGTATTATTGTCCATTGTGTGAGGGTGGGCTTGAGATTAGATTTGCGCCAATCTAATATTATTATAATGTGATGAAGCTAAATAGAATTTCAATTATGGTTGCCTTGATTATGACGTGCTCTTGTTTTGGGCTGCGGGCTCAGTTGCCAAACAGGCAGGATGCGCTGAAGGTTATGATCAAGGTGAATAGGTATTTTATGGAGAAGTATGCGGACTACGCTAAGCCTTCGCATACGGATATCATACGTCCGAGCAATATCTGGACGCGCGGAGTTTACTACGAGGGCCTTATGTCGCTTTACCGCATCTATCCTCAAGAGGATTTTTACTCGTATATGGTTAACTGGGCGGAGTTTCATAAGTGGGGATTGCGTAATGGGAATACGACGAGGAATGCGGATGACCAATGTTGTGGTCAAACGTATATCGACTTGTATAATATATCGCCGGATCCTGTTAAGATTCGTAACATCAAGGCTTGTTTAGACATGCTGATACATACTCCGCAGTTGGACGATTGGTCGTGGATTGATGCAATTCAGATGGGGATGCCTGCGCTGGCTAAGCTGGGCGAATTAACTGGCGACCGGCGTTATTTTGAGAAGATGCATGCCATGTATATGTTCACCCGGAATCATCATGGGCTGCACGGACTGTATAACAGTGCAGAAGGGCTTTGGTGGCGCGACGCTAGCTTTGTTCCACCTTATAAAGAGCCTAACGGAAGGAACTGTTATTGGTCGAGAGGTAATGGCTGGGTTTATGCGGCCTTGGCGCGGGTGATTGAATGTATTCCCGCGGATGAGGCGCATCGCGGGCAATACGTTTCAGACTTCAAATCGATGTCGGCAGCCTTGAAGGATTGCCAACGTGAGGATGGTTTCTGGAACGTGAGCTTGCACGATGCGAATCATTATGGAGGCAAGGAAACGACAGGTACGTCGCTTTTTGTTTATGGTATGGCCTGGGGCATTCGGCAGGGGATTTTAGATCGAGAAACCTACTTACCGCTTGTTTTGAAGGCGTGGGAAGGCTTAGTAAGTCATGCCGTGCATCCCGACGGCTTCCTTGGCTGGGTTCAAGGTACGGGCAAGGAACCTAAAGACGGGCAGCCGCTTGGATACGATAAGATTCCGAATTTCGAGGACTATGGCGTAGGTTGTTTTCTTCTTGGCGCAAGTGAAATTTATAGATTACAATAAGCGTAAATATTAAGTATCTCTAGTTGTTGACACACTTTAATCAAATTATTATGAATGTAAAGAAAAGAATGTTTGCACGAAGAGGAATGACAGTTATTTTTCTGCTATTCTCTTTCTGCGCAATCGTGATGGCACAAAGAATTGCTATCACAGGAACTGTTCGTGACGCGCTCGGCGATCCTTTGCCCGGCGTAAGCGTACAGGTAGTTGGAAGCGCTATTGGAACGGCTACTGACGTGAACGGCGGATACGAATTAACTATTCCCTCGCTTGAATCAGAGCTGCAGTTTTCCTACATAGGCTTCGTTTCTCAATCCGTAAGGGTTGGTGGGCGAAAAGTTATTAATGTTATGCTTGAGGAAGATGCCCGGCTTCTGGAAGAAGTTGTTGTTGTGGGCTACGGAGTTCAGAAGAAGAGCGATGTAACGGGCGCTTTGACTCATGTAGGGGCTAAGGAGATGGAAGCGCGTCCGGTTACGAATGCCATGCAGGCTCTGCAAGGCAAAGCAGCCGGCGTTGACGTTACTTCGAACGAGCGCCCAGGCGAATTAGGTAAGGTTTTGATTCGCGGCAACCGGTCGATATCGGCCTCTAATGATCCTCTTTATGTTGTCGACGGCGTACCCCTGATGTCATCTTCGGCCATCGAAACCATCAATCCGCGCGACATAGAATCGGTCGATGTTCTGAAGGATGCCTCGGCAACGGCCATATATGGATCTCGCGGCGCTAACGGCGTCATCCTCGTGAGCACAAAGAAAGGTAAGGAGGGGGCCTATCGGCTGAGCTATTCGGGAACTATCAGTTCGGATACGCAGAAAACGCGCTCCGAGATGATGAACGCTAGCGATTATATCACCTGGCGACGCTGGGCCATGTTCAACGCAGGCTTGATTACGTCGCCGGGAGATAATCCCACGCAGGAAGATGATGCGAAAGTGTTCGCCATCATGAGCGGCGACCCAACTACATATAATAATATAATGAACGGATGGGTCAACGGACAGTGGGACGGTTCGCGCGTGGCTTCGACGGACTGGACTGAGTTCGTCACACGTACAGGCGTCGTTACCGAGCATACAATTAGCGCGAGCGGAGGTAGCGACAAGTCTAACACCTACGCTTCATTAGGCTATCTTAATAATAAAGGCACTCTAATGGGGCAATCGTATACGCGATACACAGCTACAATCAATACAAACATCAGTCCGGTCAAGTGGTTTACACTTGGATCTTCCATCAATACCTCCTACGGAATGCAGGAATATGGTACATCCGAAACCGGCTCGGCCACCACGACGGGAATTCCAACATACATTTACGGTTGGGCGCAAAGAAACTTCGCATTCTCTAGTCCATACGACTCCGATGGAGCCTTCATCAAGCATCCCGGAGGTGAGGACAACGTCTCTAACGTTGTAGGCGAATGGAATCGATCACAACAGCAGCGTAAAACATTCCGCGCGCTCGGAAGTTTCTATGGAATCCTGAATCTTGGCGAGATCATCAAGCCGCTTGAAGGTTTAAAGCTTCGCGTGAACTTCGGCCCCGACTTCCGTTATTGGCGAGAGGGCATCTTCATCAGCTCCGAATCCGTAACTCGAGGTAATGGCGCTCAGAATTACGCTCGATTGCAGCAGCGCAATGATTTGTCGTGGACGCTCGACGAGCAATTAGACTACAATCGTACTTTCAACAAGCACACCATAGGCGCCACCATGCTGCACACATCATCAAGTTGGATGTACGAAACCTCCGACATGAACGGTCAAGGCGTACCCAACGAGGTTTGGACGTGGAACGCCTTCGGCACACTCGATCCTAAGGGCGATCTGGTGTCGGCCAAGTGGGGCACAGGTATAAACGAGCGTCAGCTAGAGTCGTACATGCTGCGCGTGAATTATTCCTTCAACGATCGATACCTGCTTACGGCATCCGGACGTTGGGACGGCGCCTCGCAGCTGTCGGCCGGGCATAAATGGGACTTCTTTCCCTCCCTTGCACTCGGCTGGAGAGTAAATCAAGAATCATTCCTCTTGGATAAACCCTGGCTCGACAATTTGAAACTACGATTTGGCATCGGCACAACCGGCAACGCCGCCGTCGATCCTTATGGCACTCTCGGCAGCATCCAATCCGGACGACAACCATTCAATGGCATCAATAGCGACGGCAACATTATAATCTACACAACCAACGAACCCTTCTATGTAAGAGATCAAATAGGCATGCCTAACAAACAACTCGGTTGGGAGAAGACCACGCAATGGAATATCGGACTTGATTTCAGTATCCTCCGAGAGCGCCTAAGCGGATCAATAGATTGGTACGCTTCAAGCACCAAGGATTTACTCCTGAGCATGAAGATTCCCACTCTACTGGGCTATCCAAATACCATAGCCAACATTGGTCGGACTTCAAACACCGGCGTAGATATCAGTTTGAACCTTATTCCCATTCAAACGCGAGCCTTCGCATGGCATTCCACCATATCAGCAGCTTACACCAAGGATAAAATAGAAGAGCTAGCATCAGGAAAGGCCGACGACATATCCAATTCATGGTTCATCGGCAATTCAATCTCCGTCTATTACAACTTCCAGAAAGAACGATTATGGCAAGACACTCCCGCCGACCAAGATTTGATGGCAAAATATAATGCAAACGGTCATAAATTCAAGCCCGGCATGGTAAAACCACTTGATGTTAAGAACGATCAAGACAGCGAGGGCAAGGAGATATATAAAATTGACGACAATGACCGCGTCATCTTAGGAAATCGAACCCCGCGCTGGACGTTCGGCTGGCTAAACAGCTTTACCTATAAAGAATTTGAGCTCTCCCTGCAGATGTACGGACGATTCAAATATTGGGTTGAAGCCGGCGGCGAGAGCCAGATCGGGCGTTACAATCAAAGAGTAATCGATTACTGGACGCCGAGCAATATCGAAGCCGAATATCAGATGCCCATCTACAACGAATCAGGCGGCGATGCTTATGCCAACCTCCTGGGCTTCCGCGAGGCCAATTTCCTTAAGATGCGCAACATCTCCTTAGGCTACATCGTTCCGCGCAACATTATCCGCAAGGCCGGCCTGTCGAACATGAAGATATATGTGCAAGCAAACAACCCCTTCACCATCTACTCGAGCGTAGACTTCATCGACTTAGATTTGGGTGGAGCCACATACAATCAAGGATGGACCTTAGGTCTGGATCTGACATTCTAACCCGTTTAATCATACATATAAATAGTCATCATGAAACTGTATAGATATATATTGGGATGCATAATTTGCATCACAGCCTCCGTATCGTTCTACTCCTGCTCAGAAAACTTCCTCGACGAGGAATACAAGAGCGGATACCTGAGCGATTATCTGACAACCGAGCAAGGCATAGTTGAGCTCGCAGGTTCGCTTTATTCCAACGGGCGCTGGCTCTTCGCATTCGAATGGGCCTACGGTATTACGTCTTATGGCACCGATGAATTTGAGATGGGAACCGACGCCACCTCCGAGCCCTGGATGATATACGACGCACGCCTCGGAGCCATCACAACCGGCATGAACGCCAACGTTCCCACTCCGCAAGCCCTCTGGGATCAGCTTTACTACGGAATATCCTCGGCCAACACCGTTATAGCCAACGCCGATGCGGTTACTAAGGCCGACATCCGCAATCTGGTGCTGGGCGAAGGACATTTTCTTCGCGGATACAATTACTACCGCTTGGTTTCGCAGTATGGCGGAGTGGTTTTGCGCACGGAGCCCTCGGAGGGAGTGGTCCGAACCTTCAGCCGAGCCAGCGAAGAAGACTGCCTGGCTCAAATCATCGACGATCTGCAAGCCGCTTACGAGCTGCTGCCGGATCAAAGTGACGTTAGCCGTCGCGGCAAGCTTGGATGGACAAAATATACTGCAGCCCACTTCCTCGCCAAGGCGCTTCTGCTCAGAGTAAGCGAGCGCAACGAATCATGGAACGATCAGTATAAAGCGGCAGATCTGGCTCGCATTGTCACGCTCTGCGACGATGTCATCTCTCACCGACCCTTAGCCGCCGACTACGCCAATCTCTTTGCCGAATGGACGGGAGTGAACTGCGAAGCCGAGACCTTGCCGGAGATTCTCATGGCCGCCGAGTTCGATAACGGATCCACGCAAGGACGATACGGCAATCGCAACTTCTTCTACTGGAACTGCCAATTCCATAACGGAGCTTTCGGCACATGGATTCAGCGCGGCCCATGGGTGGGCCATAACTATCAGCGATGCCGTCCGACGGAATACAACATCCTCGCCTACGACAAGGCCAGCGACTCCCGCTTCTGGAAGTCTACCCGAACCATCTACAATGCCAACAAATCGGCCAACATTAAGAACAATAACACGGGCGAGAACTATGCCATTGAAATAGGCGATCCTGTTATCGTTTTCATTCCTAACGGAACCGTGTCGGAGGATGGATCGTCGCTCAGCTACCGCTGGGATCCTTCATGGAACGGCAAGCATTTCGCTCTTGTGGGCGAATCCGACTTTGAGTTTGAGGGCAAGGTTGTTCCGAATGCTATCGTGCACTACAACGGTAATGCCGGAGGGCAGTGGCGGATGCAGAACAACTCCAAAGATGCAGTTGTGGCTGTACCGAAGAACGGCTACGTTGGCCTGTCGAAGTTTGAAGACGGCACCCGCACCTCGGAGAGCGGCAACAGCTATCGCGACGGCGTTCTGGCTCGCGTAGGCGAGACGTATCTCATCAAAGCCGAAGCTCTCGTGCGTCAGGGCAAGTACCAGGAAGCTCTCGAGCCGATTAACCGACTCCGCGAGCGGGCGCAGTATAAGCCTAACGAAGATCGATCGCGCCATCAGGATGGTCAGGAGGCTTTCGAAACGAGCTCCATGTTCACCCAAGGCTCTAACGCTACCATGTATAAGGCTTACAGCAAGAAGAACACTTATACGATAACTACCGGCCTGAGCGATTTCTCGCAGCCAACGAGCCTTACGGTTAGCAGCGTCAGCAAGCTGCCTAAGGAGGATGAGTACATACTGCGGCAACTGAATTGCTCGGGCGACTATGATCGGATGCTGAACTTCGTTATGAACGAACGCACCCGCGAGCTGAACGGCGAGTTCCATCGCTGGGAGGATCTGGCCCGCACGAAATTGCTTGTTCGTCGGGCTATGCTCTTCAACAGAGAAACGAAGGCGTCGAACACGCTCAAGGATCATCATCTATACCGCCCCATTCCGCAATCATTTATTGACGGCTTGATCAACGATGACGGCTCGGCTCTGACCGATGCGCAGAAAACGGAATTACAAAATTCTGGTTATTGATCTAATCATAAGAAGGAGAAGGTGCAGGACTGACAACTGCACCTTCGTTTTTTTGTATTTTATCTGTTAAAAACAATGATGAGAACTATATATGGCCTTTGGATATGCGCCTTTATAGCCGTACTTAATGCATCGGCCCAGGATTTATTTCCCGACGGAACGCCCATTCCCGATTGGTTTAATGACAAGCAGGCTATTGATATCAACTTATTGGGCAGGCATTACCGGATTAGCGATTACGGGGTTACGACCGACAGCTCAGCGGTGCAAACCGAGCAGATTCAGGCCGTGATCAACAAAGCGCACGATGACGGGGGCGGGGTGATTATCATCCCCAAAGGAACATTCCTGAGCGGCTCGCTATTTTTTAAGCCCGGAACCCATTTGCACCTCGAGGAGGGAGCAGTATTGAAAGGGAGCGACGACATCAGCCATTTCCCCCTCCGCATGACCCGCATGGAGGGCCAAACGCTGCGCTACTTCGCCGCCCTTGTCAATGCCGATGGCGTCGACGGCTTCAGCCTATCCGGACCAGGAACGATAAACGGCAACGGGCTGCGCTACTGGAAAGCCTTCTGGCTGCGGCGCGAGTTCAATCCGCAGTGCACCAACATGGACGAGATGCGCCCAAGGCTGATATACATATCCAACAGCAACAACGTGCGGATAGCCGGCCTCAGCCTCATCAACTCGCCCTTTTGGACCACCCACCTCTACAAATGCGAGAACGTCAGGCTCCAAAACCTGTATATCTTCTCGCCCAGCAGCCCCGTGAAAGCTCCCAGCGCCGACGCCGTCGACATCGACGCATGCGCCAACGTTCATATCACAGGCTGCTACATGTCGGTCAACGACGACGCCGTAGCCCTCAAAGGAGGCAAAGGCCCCACCGCCGACCGCGACCCCAACAACGGCGGCAACCGCAACATCATCATCGAAGACTGCACCTACGGATTTTGCCACAGCGCCCTCACCTGCGGCAGCGAATCCATACACAACCGCAACATCATCTTCCGCCGCTCCACCGTCGACCGCGCCCAGCGCCTCCTTTGGCTCAAGATGCGGCCCGACACCCCGCAGCGCTACGAGTACATCCTCCTTGAAGACATCGCCGGCAACGCAGCCAACTTCCTCTACGTGCATCCCTGGACGCAATTTTTCGACCTCAAAGGCCATCCCGCCCCCCTACCCTCCCGCGCCAGCCATATCGTAATGCGCAACATCAACCTGGATTGCAGCACATTTCTGAACATCGAAAAATCCGATCAGTACGAGCTCTCCGACTTCGTTTTCGAAAATCTAAAGATCAGGGCAGATAAAAATCACCCGCTGCCCGCCGGCTACATCCATAACCTCAGGCAGGCCAACATTGCAATTGTTCCCGCTCGCGCTCAGGTCAATTTGTAGCCGATGCAAAGCGTCGGTTAATTATCGGTTGGGCCGATTTTCCGGCAGGTAGCTTTCGGCATTTGTTGGTTGGGCCGATTTTCCGGCAGGTAGCTTTCGGCATTTGTTGGTAGGGCCGATTTTCCGACGGGTAGCTTTCGACATTTGTTGGTGGGGCAGATTCGCCAGCGCGGAGCTTTCGACATTTGTCGGTGAGACCGATTTTCCGGTACGGAGCTTTCGACATTTGTCGAGCTATACAAATTTCACGATTTTGAGGCTCCGAAGGCTGTCGGAACCTCCGGCGAGAAATTTTGGAGCCTCTGCGGTTTGTCGGGCTTAACAAAATCCCCAAATCCGTTGAATTATCAATTGTCGAAAGCTTCATTACGACTTTTTTTGCGCCACCGACATTTGTCGAAACCATCCCGCCGGCAAAACGGAGCTTTCGACAACTGTCGAGCCGGTGAAAATGTTGAGGGGCAAAAAAAAGACTTTTGTTTTTTTGGAGCGCAAGATATTTTGAAATATAGAAAAGGAATCATATATTTGCAGCATTCTATTGAATCAAATTACTAATAATATAATACCCAAACAAAAATGCTATTGAATAAACATCTCACCCACCTTTTTAGCCGCCTCCGCAACGGAGAGCATGTCGAGTTCGGCACCAGTATAGTCGACAATATCAAGGCTTTCATAATAGCCGTAGCCCTATTGCTCGAAATATGGAACAAATACGAAGCCCTGGTAGAGCAAGAAAACCTCCTGTTCCGCATCTCCGCCGAATCCTACGAATCGCACCTCATCGCCGCCGCCGACAAAGAACGCGACCGCCTCTTCAACGAGATCAAGCGCGAGCTTAAGTTCCATCACAACAGCCCCGACGCCGCCATCAAACAGGCAGCCTTCGAGATTCTGTTCGTACTGAAGCCATACGAGCATGCCAGCAAGAAAAATCTGTTTGAGGAAACAAAATTCATCCAGAACTTCCTCATCGCCATCAACAAGCCCGCCTTAGCAGGCTTCATCGCCCTCCTGCCCAGCATCGGCGCAATGCTCCAGAGGCTCGCCACCGTCAACACCAACCTTTATGACCTCTATCAGCAGCGCCTCTTGGCGCTCGAAGCACTCGAAAAAATGGGCAAAGCAGTCGACATACGCAAAGAAGTTGACGCGGCCTTCATCGACATCATCGACCAAATCAACATCATTCACGGATACAACGAAATGACCGCCAAAGACGCCGCCATCAAGACCAATCTCGAAAACGCCGCAAACTACATCAGCGGACTCCTCCATCAAACAGAGCGCGTACTATCACGTCGCGACCACCATCACAAGCCCGCAACCGACGAGCCATCCACCCCTCCGGCCACCCCGCCAACCGATCCAACCACCCCGCCCACCGATCCGCAAGCCCCCGACAATACCCTGCCGGAAGCCCCCGACACCCCTCCGCAGCAACCCAACATAACGATCCCGCCCATCAACCCCGACGATCTCAACCCACCCGCAGCCGGCGAATAACGCCCCCCATCATCGTAAAGACGCCCAATTTGGGCGTCTCTACTGCGTTAATGCCGCGTAAAGACGCGATTAATCGCGTCTCTATAAACACAAACGCAAACATAGGCTGCGTTAATGCCGCGTAAGTAAATGTGGCAACAGGTCATTCCCGCTCGAAAAACAGGTCATTCCCGCGAAGGCGGGAATGACCTATTTGGGCAGGCGGAATTACCTTTCTACAAACACAAACACAAACATAGGCTGTGTCAACGCCGCGTAAAGACGCCCAATTTGGGCGTCTCTACAAACACAAACAGGCTGCGTTAATGCCGCGTAAAGACGCGATGCATCGCGTCTCTACACATAATCAATAACAAAAAGAAAGAGCCGCCGAGACAATGAAGTCCGGCGGCTCTTTTGTTATGCCCGTGTGGGGAGGACGAAAGCCTGCGCTATCTCAGCCAGGAGATAACGTAGCGGGCATTGCGCCCTTGCGGGGGAGAGGCTATGCTTTGGAACTGGCCCGGAAGGCCGAGCTCGCGGCATGTCTGCTCAAAGTGGCAAAGGGCGATGCCGATGTCGACGGATGCAAAGCCAAAGGAGAAGGTTTTATAGAAGTGGAAGCCTGCGGAATCGCCGACCACCCTCCAGGGCTGCATGTTATTTGCCGAAGGCGCAAGTCGCACCATCTGCAATGGCTTGGCATACTCTCCGGCGGCTTCCGGACTAAGCGGAGAGCCAAATGCTCCGCTGAAGAAGGTAGCTTCGAAGGGCTTGCGTGGGCGATCGATCAGCGACGGATCAGCAGGCGTTGGCGGCTTCAATGCTTTGGCTACGGGATAGCCCACGGGCGAGACGATGGGCAATCGTTCGGCGGCAGTGACGCGGCATAGCTTCTTGAAGTCGCTTCGGCTGAAGGCTCCTCCCAGCCAGCATGTGCCGAGGCCCATGGTTGTGCAATGGAGGAGCGTTTGCTCGAACATGTATGCTGCGCCTGTTTTGCCAAGCTCCGAGTCTTCGTAAATCAAGGCAAGGAAGGCAGGAGCGCCGCTGATTACGCCGTAGGTACCGAGCTTAACAGGCGCCGATCCCATGTGCAATGGCAGGTATTCGATGCGCGCTTTGCCTCCAAAGGGATGCGCCAGGCCGGCGATGTACTTAAGCAAATCGCTCTCGTGCTGGGCTTGCAGAGGTTCGCCGGTGTAGGAGCGAACAGAGCGTCGGTGGCGTATCTGTTCGATAATGGAGTTCATTTAGCGCACGAGTTTGAGTTCGTTAATGAGGCGCGGGCATTTCCCCCACTTGTCGATCATGTAGAGCATGAAGCGAACGTCAACGCTTATGCATCGCTGGAGCTCGGGCTCGAAGGCTATGTCGCCGCTCATTGCCTCCCAGTTGCCGTCGAAGGCGAGCCCTATCACGCGGGCATTGCCGTCGAATACGGGGCTTCCGGAGTTGCCGCCTGTGATGTCGTTGTTTGAAAGGAAGCAGAGGTTGAGGCTGCCGTTGCCATTGCCGTAGGGGCCGAAATCTTTGGCGCGGAGGAGGTCGAGAATCTCCGGCGCAACGTTAAACTCATCGTTGTTGGGGTCGGCCTTTTCGTGTATGCCGCGGTCGGTTGAGAAGAAGTTGTACCATGCGGCGTCGTACGGGCGATATCCTCCGATGGAGCCGAAGCTGGCTCGCATGGTGAAGTTGGCGTCAGAATAAAAGGCGCGTTCGGGATGCATTTCCTGCAGTCCGGCGAGGTATAGCCGTTCGCCTTTGGATTTATCGAAGTCCGCCTGCGCCATTTCCTGCCTGAGCTCGAAGATGGCAAGTATGACGGATGTGGCGAGCTCTACGGCAGGGTCTTTCTCTATTTTGCTTGCGCTTTTGGGGTCTTTGAGCAGGGCGACGGCCTTGTCGAGCGATAGAATCTGCGTTTTGCGGAAGAGGTCGGCTGCATATTTGTCGTAGTCGCCCTTGTACTTCTTATCTATTTTGGAGATGATTTCGGGGAGATACTGCGGGGGAATCTTATCGCTTGCTATAGATAGCATGGCGGGCAGGACTTCGCGGTCGAGCTCCGGCTCGTAGTTTTTGTAGAAGGATTTCAGTCCGTCTTCTATGAATATTTCGAGTTCTTCGGCTGTGGATCCTTTGACGTCAAAGCTGTTTATCATTCTGGCGATGCGTATGATCTCGGCTCCGTTGACGAAGGTTTCCGACATATAGGTGTATGCATTCTGGAGGTTGCTGCTGCTTGTGTATCCCGATTCGATGAGGCTGAGGGCTTCGCCATACTTGGCTTTGCGAGCCGGATCGGCGTTGACCCATGCGGTGAAGGCCGCTTCTTCGGCTTTCTTGCGACTGATGACGTCGAGGTTGGCCAGCCCGCGATTCATGCCGATGGAGTTCTTCCAGTAATTGGAGCTGCCGGCATACTTGGATGCGTACTTGATTCGGATTGCATCGCTGGAGCTCATGGCCTCCTTCCATATCTCCTGCTTGACGCCTCTGACTTCGATGCGGGGAGTGTTGGTGTCGTTGATTCGCTGCTCAACGCCCCAAGAGCGGAGGTAGCGGCTGGTGCTTCCGGGGAAGCCTATCGTCATGGCGAAGTCGTTCTCCTTGTATCCTTGCAGAGATACCTCGGCGACGTACCTCGGACGGTAAGGGCGGTTGGAGGCGCTGTACTCCGCAGGCTTATTCTCGCCGTCGGCATATACGCGGAAGACAGAGAAGTCGCACGTATGCCGCGGCCACATCCAGTTGTCCGTATCCCCGCCAAACTTCCCCATGGAGCTGGGAGGAGCAAATACCATCCGAACGTCGCGATAAACGTCGTACACAACAAGGTAGTATTTGTTGTTGCTGTAAAACGGAATGACGGAGGCAGCCGTGAATTGTCCTTTTCCAACCGAATCAGCGATGGCGTCGGATATCTCTGCGGCCTTACGCACTCGCTGAACTTCGTCGTCGATGGAGGCTACTACGCTATTGACCCGATCGCTTACGTCTATCATCTCGCGGAGATAGCGCACGCTCAGTCCGGGAACGGGCAGCTCGGCCTCTTTCGACTGTGAGATGAATCCGTCTTTCAGGTAGTCGTGCTCCAGGCTGCTGAGTTGCTGTATGGATCCGTAGCCGCAATGATGGTTGGTGAAGATCAGACCTTCTTCGGATACGGTGATGCCGGTGCATCCTCCTCCGAAGATTACGACCGCATGGCTAAGCGAGGGCTTTGTGTCGTCATAAAGCACGTCGTACGAGGGAACGAATCCCAGCTCTTTCATCCGCGCCAAACTTTGCTTGTTAAGTTCTTTCAACGCCCACATTCCTTCGTCGGCGTATGAGGGGCATGCTGCTATGATAATCAGCAACGTTGCCAGGGTTTTCTTTACTATGTTCATTGACTTTAATATTTAGGAGTTAATAATATTCTTGGATCGTTTGGGCTTTAGCATGCCAAATTCTTTGCGGGCTACGAACAGGGCGAATATTGCCAGCAATCCCGTTCGCCATATCATCCGCAGGGCCGGATTATCTATCTCTACAAACATGCCGGCTGCATATAGGGCTGCTGCCAGCAATGCGTAGATGGCTGCCGACCGAATGTCGTAGCTCACCGGGAACTTCTTCCGCCCAACGAAATATGACAGTACCATCATCAGCCCATTGCAGGCCGGCGAGGCCCATGCGCAGGCCATATATTCGTAAACCGGAGCATAAATCAGTATGATGCCTACCGTGACGACGCATCCCGCAATCGAGAAATAGGCGCCCCACTGTGTGTTATCGCTTAGCTTGTACCAAACGGAGAGGTTATAGTATATGCCGTAGAACAGCTCGCCCAGCATTACTATGGGCACGACCCGCAGGCCCGGATAGCAGGCCGGCGAAACGAAATACTTGAGCGCATCGAGGTAGAACATAACGCCGAGGAAGATGCCGAGGGCCAGGATGATGAAGAACTTCATGGCTACGGGATAGGCCTCAAGCCCATCGCCCTTGCTATGTCGGGCAAAGACAAAGGGCTCGTATGCATAGCGGAAGGAGTGAGTGAACATGACCATCACTACGGCTATCTTGAAGCATGCTCCGTAAATGCCGAGCTGTTCGTTAGCATAATCCTGGTCGAAAAAGAGGAAGGGGAAGAGGATCTTATCGGCTGTTTGATTGAATATCCCGGCGATGCCCAGCACGAGGATGGGGAGCGAATAGCGCAACATTCGCTTGAGCAGCTTTGGGTCGGGGCCGCCTTTGGCTTTCAGTCCCGGAGCCATATCGGGGATCAGTACGATAAAAGTTATCAGCGTTGTGATGACATTGGCTACGAAGACGTATCCCACGCCGTAGGTTGGCGAGTAAAACCATCCGATTGTCTCCGGAGCCTTGGCCCATATCCACGGACATATTATCAGCAGGAATATATTCAGAAAGATATTGAGACCGATGTTGAGCATTCTGATAGCCATGAACCGCATGGCTTTGCCTTTATACCTAAGGTAGGCGAAGGGGATGCTGCAGAGGGCGTCGAGGGCTGCTACTCCGGCCATCATTCCCAGAAATTCCGGATGTATATGGTAGTTTAATACTTTGCTGATCGGGTCGAGGCAAAGCAGGGTCAGCAGGAAGAAGGCGATGGAGGTGGCGGCAATGCTGTACAGCGTAGTTGCGTACACGCGATCGGGATTGTGTCCTTCCTCGCTCCTGCGATTGATGAATCGGAACAGGCCGGTTTCCATCCCATACGTCAGCAGCACCAGCAGAAGGGCCACCCATGCATATAGGTTCGTATATATCCCAAACTCTCCTATATCACTGAGCACACGAACGTACATGGGCACCAGCAGCCAGTTCAGGAAGCGGCCCAGTATGTTGCTCAGCCCGTAAACGACGGTTTCCTTGGCCAATCGCTTCATTCCAGCTCCAGCGGCCATCGTTTTAGTCGAATAAGAAACCTTGGGGGTTGATTCGTTTGCGTCCGAGATGCGCGTAGGCCAGGTCGGTAGCTTCGCGTCCGCGGGGGGTGCGCTTCAGGAATCCCTCTTTGATAAGGAAGGGCTCGTATACTTCCTCCACCGTCCCCGCATCCTCGCCCAGGGCAGTGGCGATGGTGGTCAGTCCGACAGGGCCGCCGCTGAATTTGTCGATGATAGTAGTCAGGAGCTTGTTGTCAATCTGGTCGAGTCCGTAGCGGTCGATATTAAGAGCTTCGAGTGAAAAGCAGGTTATATCTTTATCAATCGCGCCGTTACCCTTAACCTGGGCAAAGTCCCTAACCCGTCGCAGCAGAGCGTTTGCGATGCGCGGAGTGCCCCGGCTGCGGAGCGCTATCTCGTTTGCCGCATCCTCGTCGCATCTAACCCGCAGTATGCCTGCGCTGCGAAGGAGTATCCTGGCCAGCATATCCGTATCATAATATTCCAGATGAAGATTAATTCCGAAGCGCGCCCTCAGAGGGCTGGTGAGCAGTCCGCTGCGTGTGGTAGCCCCAACCAGCGTGAAGGGCGACAGATCAATCTGTATGGAACGCGCACTCGGCCCCTTGTCGATCATGATGTCGATGCGATAATCCTCCATGGCCGAGTACAGATATTCCTCGACAACAGGGCTGAGGCGATGAATCTCATCAATGAAAAGAACATCGTTCCTTTCAAGCGAAGTGAGGACGCCGGCCAGGTCACCCGGCTTGTCGAGCACAGGGCCCGAGCTTATTTTGAACCCCACTCCCAGTTCGTTGGCGATAATATTGGAGAGGGTAGTCTTCCCCAGTCCCGGAGGGCCATGCAGCAGCGTATGATCCATAGCCTCTCCGCGCATACGGGCCGCGGTCACGAAGATCTTGAGATTCTCCGTAGCCTTAGCTTGTCCGCTAAAGTCTTTAAAGGAAAGAGGTCTTAACGCATTTTCATATTCTTTCTCGCTCTCCGGAAGGCGAGTATCTCTGATATCAAACTCATCATTCATATACGCGCAAAGGTATTGTATCCGATTATATTTTGCAATCGAGCCCGCCAGCTCAACTCTGCAGCGATAGCAGAGCCATGGATGGCTCCGGCAGCTAAATTCCTGGTGCGGTTAACACAGCCTATTGTTGCAGCAGTAATTTCTCAATTTGAAACTTCTCAA
>JAITHO010000026.1 GCA_031279915.1 Tannerellaceae bacterium | reverse complement strand
TTTTTCCTTCATGCAATTGCTAGGATAAAAAAAAACTTGTTATTTCCATCCAGCAAATGATTTGGCAAAAAAAACACATCTTATCGGCGTCCAGCAGATTTTGGACGAAAAAAACACATTTTGTTGGAGTCAGGCAAAAAAAATATGGAGAAACGCGATTCTTGAGGCCGCCGAAAAAGCTTGTCAGTCGGCATACAAAACGCTTGTTGAGGTTTTTGAATATGCAGAGAAGAAGCCGAGAACGACAGTGGAGCCCGACACGCTCCGGATGTTGCCCGGAACGTTTGCCGGAGGGCCGTCGAAGATTGGATTGGCCGGAAAGAGTTCGCTCTGGGCGTTGGTCAGGAAGGTGGCATACTCGGCTGTGATGCCTTCCATTTGTATGGTTACGGTATCTCCGTGATGAAGTTTGCTGCGGTCGCGCTCTTGGTTGAGAAAGAAGAGCGGCACGCCGCGGATTTCTTTGGATACGGCATAAAAGCGGTCGTCATTGATTCTGAATCCGCTCAGCGAGTCGTTGTAGAGGATGCCGTTGAGGTATAGATGGCTGCTGAAGTGGTTTACGTGCGAGGTGTGAGGCAAGCGCCCCCATACTAATACTTGGAGGATGCGATCGTGGGCCGTGAATGGTGCGAAGCCGATGGAGTCGATTGTTGGCGCCGGCAGCAGGCTTGAGCTGGATTCGAAGTCTTCGGGCCCGCTGCCGTCAACGTCCACGGAGATCTGCAGCTTGTAGGTTTCGCCAATCGTTCCGCACACGCTGGAGTCGGTTAGGTATAGGCCCGGCTCGCTTGTGGATTCGCTCAGCATGTACGTATGCTCGCCGCCGATGATGCTTACGGTGGCTCCGGATATTCCTTCGGGCCGGGTTTGCGCAAAGTATCCGGCTGAGCGTGTGATTCGGATAGCGTGAGCCGTTGTATCGGTGGTGATATATCCGTAGATAACAAGGCGGGATTCGGAGTCGGTGGTGCTAACGTCGATGCGTTCCTGGCATGAGCTGAAGGCCAGCAGAGCTGTGAGGTATAATAAATGTATAGGTTTCATAAGTCTAAAAGTTGAAATTCCATGTGATGGATGGTACGAAGGTGAACAAATAGATTTTCTCGGCATACATAACGTTCGGGCGGTCGGGCTCGGGCAGGAAATGCACCAGCCATGCGTTTTTCCGTCCGTAAGCATTGTATAGGGAGAAATTAAGTTCGTGCTTAAGGCGTTTGCCGGGTGATGAGAGTTTCCAAGTAGCCGAGAGGTCGAGGCGATGATAATCGGGGTATCGATACTCGTTTCGACCCGAATAAATAGGTACGTATTCGTTTTCGATTTGGTATCGTCCGGTCGGATAAGTTACGGGGGAGCCGCTGGAGTAAACCCAGGTGGCCGACAGTGATAATCGTTGCGAAGCCTCGAAAGTTCCGACAACAGAGACGTTGTGCGGCTTGTCGTATGGCGATCGATACCAGCGATTGCCGTTGATGCCATCAATCTGCCTCCTTCCTTGGGCAAAGGTGTAGCTGAGCCATCCGTTGAACTTCCCGCTGTTTTTGCGAAGCATAAGCTCTAATCCGTAGGAATATCCGCGCCCGAAAAGGAGTTCCTCTTCGAGATCCTCATTCAGCAATAGCTGCGCATGATCGCGGAAGTCAACAACGTCGGTCATATCCTTATAATAAATCTCTGCGGATAGCTCATACTCGTTTGAAGCTATGTTGCGGAAGTATCCGAAGGCAAACTGATCGCACTTCTGCGGCTTCACGTATTCGGAGGAAGGAAACCAAAGCGAGAGGATAGAACCAGATGCTGAGTTCGATGCAAGCTGAATGAATTGCACCGTTCGAGAGTAGCTGCTTTTAATCGAATGCTGGTCGTTAAAGATATAAGTAGCTCCGATTCGGGGCTCGAATTGCTGTCGATGATTGCTGACGGAGCCGTTCTGAAGGTTGTCGAAGGAGGTGTATCGCAGTCCGTACTTGAGCTTGAGTCGCTCGCCGACATTGCTTTCGTTGGCCAGATACAGAATATTTTCCATGGCATATTGATTGGGGAATTTTATGCGCCCGATGATAGATTCCTCGCTTGTGCCTCCTCCTTCGCCCGGCTGAAATCCATGGTGGGCAAAGTGATAGCCGAACTTGATGTGATGCGATGGGTTGGGCGTGTAAGCGAAGTCGGCCTTGAATCCGTAGTCGTCAAGGCCCGATTTAAGTTCTTGTCCGAGCTGCTCGTTCAGTTCCATCTTGATGTAATAATCATACATGCTTCCGATGATGCTGAAGTTGGAGAAAAGCTTTGGAGAGAAGATATGGTTCCAGCGCGCCGTGAGCGTTTTGTTGCCGAAGTCCATGCCCGCAAGCGAGATGCCGAACTTATCGCGTCCGAAGTATCCGGCAAGGAATAGGCGATTGTTATCGTCGATGCGGTAGTTAATCTTGGCGTTCATGTCGTAGAAATAGAGTATCGACTGCTTGATTCGTTCGTCATTGGAGAAGGCAAGGAACATGTCGGCGTATGTTCGGCGTCCGGACACGATAGCCGATACTTTGGGCCCTATCGGTCCTTCCACGGTGAGGCGACTCGATATGAGGCCTATCCCTCCCGTGGCGGCCCATCGCTGGCTGTTGCCGTCCTTAGTGCGGATGTCGAGGAGCGACGAGAGCCTGCCTCCGTTCGATGCCGGAATATCGCCCTTGTAGAGAGTTACGTCTTTGATCGCATCGTTGTTGAATACCGAAAAGAAGCCCATCAGATGCGATGCGCTATAAACGGCAGCCTCATCGAGCAGTATCAGATTCTGATCATATCCTCCGCCGCGAACGCTGAATCCCGACGTCCCCTCGGAAGTTGACTGCACTCCCGGAAGCAATTGTATGGCTTTGATGACATCCACTTCGCCCATCAAAGCCGGAACCGACTTGATAGCCTTCGAGGATAGCTTGGCAACACTCATCTCAGCCTTCGCCACATTTGCATTCACGCCGTCGCCACTCACCACCACCTCCGCCAGCTCCTGCGCATTAGGCTGCAGATCGATGTTCACGCGCCTGTCGGCCGACAGATCAACCGCTATCTCCTTCGCCGAATAGCCAACGTAGGAGGCAACAATCACATACTTGCCCGCCGGCAGGCTGATCGAATAAAAGCCATACGCATTGCTCACCGTGCCGCTCCGCGTTTCCTTAACCGTCACAGCAGCGCCTATCATATCCTCGCCGTCGACCGCATCGCGTATGTTGCCGCTAATGGCAAACCTCTTCTCCTGAGCCTGCATCGACCAAACCATAAGCCCCAGCAGCAAGCATATCGCCTTCAACCAAACATTTCTCTTTGCCATAAGATTCCTATTACATTATATATTATATATCACTGCAGATAGCGGGCCACGAGCTCCCTGTTGGTCGTTGGCCTATCAAATTCGGGCAGGCCGGGGATGCTCATCGGAACCCTCTCGTTGCGAAATTCCATCCGGCTCGGCATAGTCCTTCGCGCAGATGTATGAAATTCCGTTGCGCCCGTCTCAGCTTCGATTCGAGCAATGTTATGCTCTCGCACCCCGCATCCGGGCATGATGACGATGCGCCCCGCCGCCCTGCGAATAAGGTCGGCTATCAGAGCTATGCCCTGCACCGCATCGGGAGCCTGCCCCGAAGTAAGCAGCCGAGCGCATCCGCAGTCGATAATCTGCTCGAGTCCAAGGAAGGGATCGCGGCATACGTCGAAGGCCCTGTGAAACGTAACCGGCAGGGGAGATGCCGCTCGAACAAGCTGTTGCAGCAAGCCGGTATCTATATTACCGTCGGGCATGAGGCATCCCATAGCATAGCCATCGGCCCCAAGATCTTTAGCCATCTCAATGTCGTACTGCATCGACCGAATCTCATTTGAGGAGTAAAGAAAATCTCCGCCGCGCGGACGGATTATCACATGAATACCTATCGAAACCAACGAGCGAGCCGTGCGGATTTCGCCGTAACTCGGAGTAGTGCCGCCTTCCGGAATCCCCGCGCAGAGCTCCACACGACGAGCCCCGCCCGCCTCTGCCTCCACGCAGCTATATGCCGAATCGGCGCATATCTCAATTATTCTTGCCTTATTAATCATCGTACCTAAATTGTCGTCACTAAGCTAACAAACGAGATTAGTAATGAACTATTGTTCCGACAGACTGCCCCTCAACCACCTTCCGCAGATTGCCGGGCTTATCCATATTGAACACAACAACCGGCATCCTGTTATCGCGACACAAAGTAACCGCCGTCAGATCCATCACCTTCAACCCTTTCGCATAGATCTCGTCGAAGGATGTAAGCGCAAAGCAAACAGCCGTCGGATCTTTTTCAGGATCGGCCGAATATACCCCGTCAACGCGCGTGCCTTTCAGCATCACATCAACATCAAGCTCCACCGCCCGAAGAGCCGCGCCGCTATCAGTCGTGAAGAACGGATTACCCGTTCCGCAAGCAAGGATCACAACATAGCCCTGTTTCATCAGCTCAATAGCCCTCCATTTATTATAAAACTCGCCAATCGGCTCCATTCGCACAGCCGTCAGCACCTTAGCCTTCGCGCCCAAAGCTTCAAGCGCAGAGCACAAAGCAAGGCTATTCATTGCCGTCGCCAACATTCCTATTTGATCGCCACGCACGCGGTCGAAGCCCTTATCGGTACCGCTCAATCCGCGAAAAAAATTGCCGCCGCCAATAACAACGCCAACCTCAATCCCCATATCAACAACAATCTCGCGTATTTGCTCGGCATATTCCGCCAGGCGCCCCTCGTCGATTCCATGACGCTGTGCGCCCGCCAAGGATTCTCCGCTCAGTTTAAGAAGAATTTTTTGATACATTTTGTTTGGAAAAAAATAAGTTACTAATGAATATAAGCAAATGTAGTTTTTTTCGGAAGATTCTTTGTGGGAAAGAATTTGTAACCGATGCCCCACGGAGCCTCGCTTTGCCCATCAACAGATGTGCATAGCCCGCGATAATTATCGCAGCATATCCAACTCAATCGGATGGCTCGCGATAATTATCGCAGCATATCCAACTCAATCGGATGGCTCGCGATAATTATCGCAGCATATCCAA
>JAITHO010000030.1 GCA_031279915.1 Tannerellaceae bacterium | reverse complement strand
AACAGGAAGCATCTGATAAACCTTGCCGACGGCGGTATAGCTCTGGTAACACTGGCAGTGGCTCTGCTTTATATGTTTGGCCACGAATCAATATGGATATTGCTATCCTGCAGCGCTTTTCGTGCTGTGGGTCAGGGCATACAGGTGCCCGCCGTGAGCGCATTCCTGCCCCAGATTGTTCCGGAGGAGCATCTTATGAGGGTTAATGGCATCAACGGCAGTATTCAGTCGTTCATTCAGCTGGTTTCGCCCATGGCCAGCGGCGCTTTGATGACGTTTATGCCCTTTCAAGCAGTGTTTTTCATTGATGTTGCGACAGCTGTTGTGGGTATTAGCGTCCTCTACTTCTTTGTAAAAATTCCCCGTAAGCAAAGTCCCGCACCTGCATCGCCTTCGGCCCGCACTTACTTTCAGGATCTGAAGGAAGGCCTCCGCTATGTTGGCACACAAAAGTTTATTACGCAACTGATTTTAATCACAGTAGTCTGGAGCCTAATGATCTCGCCCGCCGCCTTCCTTGCACCCTTACAGGTTGCGCGCAACTTCGGCGCCGAGGTGTGGCGGCTGAGCGCTATCGAGATTTTTTTCTCCGCCGGAATGGTTCTGGGAGGCATAGCCGTTAGCCTGTGGGGCGGCTTTCGCAACCGGATTCACTACATGGCGCTTGCATGCGTGCTGAACGGAGTTGGAGTGGTTGCACTGGGCCTTCTTGGCGATTTTTGGTGGTATTCGGCAGCTATGTTCGCGATCGGGCTGTGCTTACCTTTACATTCTACTGCCCAAATGACCATTCTCCAAACCAAAGTATCAGCTGAGTACAGCGGCCGTGTGTTTGGGGTATTCGGAATGGTATCCACGCTGTTCATGCCCGCCGGTATGCTGCTTTTCGGCCCTCTGGGCGATGTAGTTAATCTGGATTTTCTGATGACAGGAAGCGGCATAGTCGTAGCGCTGCTGTTCATCCCCCTCATGCAAAGCAAAGCCCTGCGCGAAGCCGGAAAAAGCAACAGCGCAACAGAAATTCCGGAATCCATATAAAACAGCAAAGTCAAAAGCATCCAAAAAGTAAAACCAACAAAACAGCTTACATGAAAAAACAAGCCGGTATTTGGCTTATAATAAAACAATACGTACATTTGCGTCCATAATAAAAAATCAAACAAATAGTAATTCAATCAATAATTTAAAAAGTAAAAGAATAATTTATGATCGTAGTCCCACTGAAAGAAGGCGAGAACATTGAGAAAGCGCTTAAGAAGTTTAAAAGAAAGTTTGAGAAGACCGGTATTGTCAAAGAATTGCGCAACCGTCAGGCATTTTCAAAGCCGTCAGTTACAAAGCGCAAGCAAGTTATGAAAGCCATATACGTGCAACAGTTGCAACGTTCGGAAGAATAATCGAACATCTAATAATATCCTTTTCAGCATTACGCTCTGTCGGCACAACACTCAGCAACTAAAGTAAACTCAGTTAGAGAAGTCGTCGCAAGCCTTGAAAAATCCAATTATTAGAAGTTCCCACAGTAAAAATCCTTGTAGAGTTTGTTGGTACGGAATCTATTACCTATATTCGTTGCTCAAACAGTGAAGTAATATGCAACAGGTGATAGATTCTTTTTTATGCTACCTCAGAGATGAGCGGAATTATTCCGTTCACACCCTCCAGTCATACGGAGAGGATCTGCGCCAGTTTGAGGATTACGCCCAAAATCATTACGACGGAGTATTTAGCCCCGAAGCCATCGACCGAGATATTGTAAGAAACTGGATAGTATTCATGATGGAACAGAATCTGGCCTCTTCATCAATAAATCGGAAGCTAAGCGCCTTAAAGTCGTTCGTTAAGTTCCTTGTCAAGCAAAAGATGATGCCGACTAACGTCCTTCGGTTTCTCACAGGCCCCAAGCAAAAGAAAACACTCCCATGCTTTGTCAGAGAATCCGACATGAACACACTGCTCGACGCCGAACCCGAGGCAACAGACTTTGAAGGAATCCGCAATCGCTTGATACTCGAAATGCTATACGACACCGGCCTAAGATGCTCAGAACTTGTTGGAATCAAAAACACCGACATCAATTACGAAACCTCGCTGCTTCGCGTAACCGGCAAGAGAAACAAGCAACGTCTGATACCCTTCGGCCCCACCCTAAAAGAACAAATGCTAACTTATACAGCTATTCGCAAGCGCGAAGTAGGCACAGAAAGCGACCGTTTTTTTGTCAGGAAGAATGGAAAAGGCGTAAGCACGCATACAGTGTATGCCATAGTTCATAAGAGACTGTTGGAGATTCCGTCGCTGCCGAAGCGCAGCCCTCACGTATTACGACACTCATTTGCAACCGGTATGCTGAACAACGGAGCAACCCTAAACGCTATCAAAGAACTCCTCGGGCATAGCGATTTGGCGTCAACCAGCGTTTATACGCATACAACTTTCGAGGAATTAAAAAAAGTGTATAATGCTCATCCGCGAGCGAAAAAAAAAGAGACTTATGGAAATAATAATCCAATCGATCCATTTTGATGCTACCGACAAGCTGGAAGCATTTATTGAAAAGAAAGTATCCAAACTTGAGCACTTCTACGACAGTATTCCTACAGCCGAAGTTGTGCTGAAAGTGGTGAAGCCGGAAACGATTCAGAACAAAAACGCTTCAATAAAGCTCAAGATCAAGAACGGCGAACTCTTTGCCGACAAGACGAACGACAGCTTTGAAGGCGCTATCGACGATTGCGTAGAAGCTCTGTCAAAGCAACTGTCGAAGTACAAAACCAAAAGCGTATCCAAAAAGAAGAAGCACGAACCGGAGGACTTTATCGACACTATAGATGAAGATACCGACTTATCCATGGATGATATTTGATGTATTACCAAAATGTTGCTTGACGTTTTTGGAGATATAAAATTTATTTTTTAAGTTTGCAGCCGTTTCGCCCCAAAAAACGAAACGGCTGTATTTTGCCTCTTTAGCTCAGTTGGCCAGAGCACGTGATTTGTAATCTCGGGGTCGTTGGTTCGAATCCGACAAGTGGCTCGAAAAAGCAAGGGCAGTTACCAGAGTGGCCAAATGGGGCTGACTGTAACTCAGCTGACTTACGTCTTCGGTGGTTCGAATCCATCACTGCCCACTTCTTTTTCAGAGTTCATTGTAAGGAAAGAGAAAATGCGGAAGTAGCTCAGTCGATAGAGCATTAGCCTTCCAAGCTGAGGGTCGCGGGTTTGAGCCCCGTCTTCCGCTCCGACCAAACATTTATTTTTAATTGCGGATGTAGCGCTCACTTGATCTGATGATTGAGTGGGCGCTTTTTGCATCGTATATGGTTGAGGCATTTTATTTATGGTTACTTGGTTTATATATTTCCGGAGTGACATGTTCGGCATGCATGGTTCTTTGTAAGCGGAAGGTGTGGCCGGCTTTGTTTGCAAAGTATATGTAGGAGATTGAAGGTTGTCGTCCATGACCGTCAGCCCATATTGCGTAGAAGTCAGGGTGAGCGTTTAGCGGTCGGCGGACGTATGTGTGATTTCTTGGGCTATCGTTTGTTAGCTGCTTCTCTAATTCCCAGCTTTTGCCTCCGTCTTGACTGGCCCAGATAGCGACTTCGCCTCCGGGATTGTATCTCTGGGGGCCTTGTATGCTTGGTGCAACTACCTTTATTTCTGTTGGGCTTTCAAAATAGATTGATCCCATATCATAATTGTTATCCGAAGTGGTAACTATGCTGTGTTCCCATTGATGATTGTGCTGGAACAGGCGCCATTGGCGTGGATCGTTGTCGGGGCCGGCTTGATAGCCTTTGCTTGTGATGACTAAGATGGCGGGTTCGGCTTTTGGATTCAAGGCTATATCGAGCAGGTAGCAATTCAGTCCGGGAGTGGTGAAGTCGTAGACCAATGCTGGATTTGCGATAGTTGTTAGCGGCAGTTGGACTTTTTCTCCCGAACGGTTTGTCCAGGTTTTACCGAAGTCTGTGGTTTCAAGATAATAGAGGTTGGTGCGGTAGTTCAGGCCTTTGGATTGGGGATGGTAGTCGAATGCGATGCAAACTTTGCCTCCGGATTCGGCGCTGACTTGGTAGTGGCCTTGTTCGATGTCGGCTATCACTTTCCATTCGTTCCATTTGATTCCGTCGCGGCTTGTGTTGAAGCCTATCACTCGGTTGCTCCATTTGTTGTATTTCGTGAACAGGGCGATAAAGCCTTTGCCTTTGATGTGATATACTTGGAAGTAGGAGAAGTTGGTGAAGGGTTGTTCGCGTCCGTCGACGATTTCGGTTGGATGCAGGGTTTCGAACTCTTCTATATTATATGGTTTGCGGCTTCTGTGGATATAGGAGGGTCGTGTAACTCCGTGCGATGTTGAGAATATCCATACGTATCCTTTGTCGTCGATTGATATTACCGGATTATCGTGGGCGTCGGTTGTTCCTTTGTCTAGCAGGATTGTTGGACGGGCAACTTGGGCGGTTTTATGATCGTAGTAGGATACGTTGTGATAGAGCGTTGAGTTTTGGTCGTCGGTTCCTCCGAAGCAGAAGAAGGTTTTATCTACTTCCTTGCGATAGATTGCAAATGGCCGGTGATTTGCCGGATAAGTGCTTAGTCCTCCGCTATATTTATATACGTACTCGTCGTTTGAGGGTTGGTTCATATACCAAATGCCTTTGAAGCCGTCGGCCTTGGTTTGGAGTATTGTTGCTGCGGCTTTGTTGGCGTCTTGCTGGATAAAGGATATGCGTTTCAGGGCGTAGGCGCACCATATCAGGGGAGCTTGTCCGTGCAGGTCGCCTGTGATTTTCGGTCGATCGAGGTAGTATTGATAGTCATTTTTTATGTTGGTGCCGGCGCAGACGTTGGTTATTTCGTCCTGATCATTTATGTAGGTAACTAAGCTCAGCCAGGCTTTGCGCGCGGCTGCGCCGTAAACGTTTCGGTCGAGCCATCCGTTTGTCACGCCTGTGATGAAGGCATAAGCGAACATGCCTGTACATGAGGTTTCTTTCCAGGCTTCGGGATCGTCTATTAATTGCCTCCACATGCCGTCGGGGGCTTGATGTGCCAGCAGCGTGGCCATCATTTTTTTATAGGCTTCCATGATTATGGCTTTGTTGGGGTTATCTGAAGGCAGGATTCGTAATATTTCGGCCATTCCGACTGCCATCCATCCGTTGCCTCTGCCCCAGAAAAAAGGTGTGGTCGGCGAATGGTAGAAGAGCCCGTTCGGTCGTTGAATTTCCTTCAGATATAATTGCATTTCTGAGGCTGCTCGGTCGATATACTTGCGGTTGCCTGTTGCAAGGTAAGCTTGGGCTTGTACGGCTGTAATCATAAACATATCATCTATCCAGATACGTGTTTGCCATGAGAATCCTTTGTCGGCCCATTCTTTTTCCGACGGTTTGGCGTCGTCGGGAAGTTCCCATTGCGTGTCGGCATAAGGCAGGCCCAGGTCGAGGTAGCGAATGTCGTTTGTCTTCTGATACAGTACGAGTGGAATTGCTCCGAATACGTTATTGTCGACGTGATTAGGCTGTGGCAGTAGCGTCTTTTCTTTGTCGAATAATGGTTGGAAGCGCATCGTCAGGCGGGCATATAAGTCGCCGTTGTCGGTTGCATCGGCAAACCAGAGGCCACCCAGCCAGGCGCATACGTCGGGATAAGTGATCTGCGTTGGCGACGTATCCCATTTGGTTACTCCATATTGCGAATGGGGCGAGGCGAGGTATTTGTTGATGATTCGCTGTCCGATTTCGTCCGGATCGCTTCCTTTTGGGAAGTTGCTCAGGTGATTTTCCTGGGCGTTAATGCCTGGTATTATTCTACTGGCAAACAGAAGTGCAAAAAATAGGATGTGTTTCATGATACATATATAATTTATTGGTGAACAATAGATATCGGGTTTGTGCTAGGGCAAGCGCATTTAAAATTCATAGACTATATCCGTAATGAACCTCTGCTCCGCTTTTTTGCAAAGATATGCAAGATTGCAAATCCGCATTTTTTCCGGCTGAAGCCTTCCTAATGTTTAGCCCGGAATTGTCATGAGGACCACCACTGAGCACATCATGATTTTTATGGAGCTCCGCAATTTGTGAAATCTATATCTGCGGAGCATTAGCCGCACCAGGCAGGGAGTTTCCCCCGCACCAAGCACAAATACAGCAGGCGCCAATGACAAATCCGGGCTTATGAGCAACCCCTTTCGGTAGAAATTCGGCAAGCTTTC
>JAITHO010000027.1 GCA_031279915.1 Tannerellaceae bacterium | reverse complement strand
CAACGACCCTGTCGGCTATGACTTGCGGCAGCAATTGCAGGCGAACGATGTCGAACCAGCGGATACCTACCTCGGCGGCACATTCGTAGGCTCGCTCGAAGACAACCGAGTCGCGGAAGGCCGTTTGCGACAAGCCTGGCGTGAGGTTGGGCAGTCCAGCGCGGGTGCGAACGCGGTTGATGGCATTGTAGCTTTCGCCCGTTGGCGATCCTGCCATTGCGGAGGCTTCGGCATAGTTCAGTAGGACGGTGGCGAAGCGAATGATGTCGAGTGTTTTGTCGACGCTTGGGCGCATCTTGAAGATGACGTTTTCGTCTTCTTCGCATCCGTCGCCCATCGTCGATCCGCGCGGAGCAACTCCGTAGCGGAACTTCTTGAACCATGGATGCTGTGTGACGGTGCTCATGTCGTCCCATGCAACCGGCTTAAATTCGTCGGTGAAATTGTTGTTGTCATCTTTCTGGCGAATCTTCAGGGTGGTGAGGAAGGTGTCGTCGGTACGTTCGCACTTAGGGGCCTTGCGATAGAAGTTCACTTCGGTGCAGAAGTCGTGCCATCCTTGTTCGCCGGCCAGCGAGTATTCGTCGTCGGGAATAGCGAACTGTCCGGGGGTGCGTCGCGGCAGGCCGTTGGCGGTATTGAACTGGAGGCTGAAGATTGATTCCTCGTTGTTATTGGTGCGGAATACATCTCCGTATCGCGGCACGAGCTGGTACTTGTTGGAGGCGATAACCTCGTTCGACTTGGCGGCAGAGAGGGCATATTTGCTCTGGTCGTTGATGGGCCATCCGGCCATGTTCAGATAAACGTCGGCCAGCAGAGCTTTTGCGGCGTAGCGATTGGCTTTGCCTGGCTGTCCGGGCCATGATTCGGGCAGAGCGTTCTCGGCTTGCGATAGATCGGCAATGATTTGGGCGTATACATCGGCTACGGGCTGGCGGTTGGGGGCTTCGCTAACGTCGGTAGTCTCGATTACAATCGGGATATCGCCGAAGGTGCGAACCAGATAGAAGTAGCAGAGCGCTCTCATGAAGCAGGCCTGCCCTAAGGCTCCGTTCTTGTCGGCTTCTGAATTGAAGCTCACGCGACTGATTACGGAGAGGATGGCGTTGGCCTGATAGATGGACTTCCAGCTGGAGTTCCAGAAGCTTTGCAGATTGCCGTTGCCGGCGCTGCCTTCGAGCTTGTCGAACTCACGCACGGAGGCCTTGTTAGAGGCCGGATGCGTGGATAGGTCGTCGGCGCCGAAGTACGACGGCATGTTGAAGATATATCCCCATGCATCGTCGGGGCATAACACTCTGTACATTGCAGCTATTGTTCCTTCCAGCTCCTGGGGAGTGGAATAGTAGCTTTCGGGGGTGAGCTTTGCTTTAGGGTATTCGTTCAAATCCTGGCATCCGCTGAGCAGGGCTACGGCTACCAGCATGACTGCATATATTATTTTATTCATTTTCATAATCCTTCTGTATATGATAATAAGCGGTTGATTTATTCTCATGGTTCTTAATTAAAAGCCTATGCGCAGGCCGAATGTATACATGCGTGGGTTGGGAATCATGCCCATCTCCAGACCCTGGGTGGCAGCATTGGTGGAGCTGTTTGTTTCGGGATCGAGGCCGGGATACTTGGTGAAGGTTAGCAGATTTTGTCCGCTCACGTACAGCTCAAGGTTATTAACATAGAGCTTGCTCAGGAGATGCCGCGGAACGCTGTATGTGAGCGCTACGTTCTTTAGCTTGATGAAGCTTCCGTCGTAAACGAAGCGGCTGCTGGCAAACTTATTGCCGTCCCAGCGGGCCAGCGTCGGGATCTCGTTCTCTGCGCCGGCCGACCATGGGTTGATGGCATCCTTGATCATAGCGTTGCGCTGGATGCCGTGTCCGCCCCAAAGGAGAGCCATCGTTTGCGAGTAGATATCATTACCCGACATGCCCTGGAACATCAGGCTTAGGCTGAAGTTCTTGTAGCGGAAGTCGTTCACGAATCCGAAAGTAAGATCGGGCGTACCGTTGCCTATCACAGTCTTATCTTGCTCGTTGATGACATAGTCGCCATTGATGTCCTCGAATTTGCCGTCGCCAGGAAGGGCTCCGTATTTGGCAGCTTCGGCAGCTTCGGAGCTTTTCCATGTGCCAAGGAACTTCCATCCCCAGAAATCTCCGAGAGGATGCCCAACCATCAGTCGTGACACGTCGCGCCCGAAGGTTCCGATGCCGCTGTAAGGCACCATGTCTTCTCCCATCAGATCTACCACCTTATTGCGGTTGATACCGACCGTCAGATAGCTGCTCCAGGAGAAGTCTTTGCCGTTGACGGGTATGCCTCCGAGCATTATCTCCAAGCCCTTGTTGTTGATGTGCCCCATGTTGCGCAGATAGGTGCCGCTGCCCATGTAGGCCGGAGCGGGATAGTTGTACAGCAGGTCGGTCACGTCTTTGTTGTAGGCGTCTATGTTCAGGGTGAGCCGTCCGTTGTATAGCACTACGTCGAGGCCGATGTCGGTTTGCTTGGCATGTTCCCATCCCACCTTGGTCGATACGATTGCGCCGAGTCCTGTGGTTGCGGTGCGGGTAATTCCGTCGAAGAAGTAGTAGTCGCTGCCGGTGTTTACTTGCGCAATGGTTGAATATGCTCCCACGGCCTGGTTGCCTGTTTCGCCGTAGCTTAGGCGAAGCTTGAGGCCATTGATGATGGGATGATTCTCCAAGAAGCTTTCGTTGGCTATGTTCCATGCCACAGCCACAGCTGGGAAGTTATCCCACTTCTCCGTCAGATGCGACGAACCGTCGCGACGGAAGCTCGCCGTGAGCAGATATCTATCCTTATAAGAATAGTTGATGCGCCCCATGTACGATTCCATGGCATCGCCGGAGTAGTCGGAGGTGGCCACCGTGCTGGAGCCGAGGCTGAGGTTGTAGTACGTCAGCGCCTCGGTGCTGAGCCCGCGTGCCATTCCGCGCTGGGTGATGCGCTCGTACTGGCTGCGCTCGTAAAGCAGAGTAGCGTTGAAGCTATGATCGCCGAATCGCTTGTCGTAGGTAAGGAAGTTACTGCTGCGGAAGGATGTCCACGTGCCGGAATTAATCTCAGCCCTTGTTCCTGCCTCTTTTGCCTCCTGCGAATACTTGCCGCGCCATGCCTGGTCGAAGTATGATCCAGAAGCGTAGGTATTGTTCGAAGTAAAGGTCAGTCCATCCATCAGCTTATAGGTAAGGATACCGGTTCCTTCGGTAGATTTGCCCCCTCTGTCTTCCTTCATATCCATGATGCTACCTATGGGATTCACGCCAAGGGCTCCGTAGGGAGCCTCGCCCGTTGTATAGTTCCCATTCTCGTCGTAGGCCTTAAAGGTAGGATCATAGTAGTGAGCCAGAGTGAAGGGATCGTATATATCACCCTCGAACTGCGCATTGCGGTTCTTAGATTCTATATAAGTCATGATGAACTTGAGGTCGAGTCGGCTGTTGATCTTCGTATCAAGGTTAGCCCTCAAGTTGGCCTTCTTGTACCACTGATTAACCACCAGTCCGGGCTGATCCATCAGATTGTACGACACGCGATACTTAACCGTTTCCGTTCCTCCGGCCACGCTAATGTCGTAGTTCTGAATCCATGGACTGCGCGTCATTTCATTCACCCAGTTCGTTCCTCCCGTACGCTCAAGGTCGGCAATCACTTGGTCGTTGAATGCGCCGGCCCTGTAATGGTTGTTTATGGTACGAGCAAAATCGGCCGCGCTCATGATCTCAAGCGTTTTCGGAGCCGATGCATTGGCCCACCATGCGCTGACATTCACCCGCGGCTTGCCCATCTCGCCCCCCTTGGTTGTGATCATCACAACGCCATTGGTGCCTCTCGAGCCATAGATAGCCGTCGACGAAGCATCCTTAAGGATCTCAATCGACGCAATATCGTTAGGATTAAGCGCGTCTATGCCGCCGCCAATGTTGCCATCTATAACGTAAAGCGGATTCGTTCCGCCCGTGATAGAGCTGGCTCCGCGAATCTTCACGTTGAGCCCCTTGCCAGGCTGTCCGCTATTGCTCACAACCTGCACGCCCGGAGTTGTACCCTGAAGCACCTGCTCGAAGCGCGTTATCGGACGCTTGATAGCCTCGTCGGCCTTAATCGAGCTAACGGCGCCCGTCACATCCGACTTGCGCTGCACCCCGTAGCCAACCACCACAACCTCGCCCAGCGCCTGAGTATCCTCATCCAGAATAACATCCATCCTGGCCGCAGCCGGAGCCTCCTTCGTAACATATCCTACATAAGAAATCTGCAGGATCTTTCCGCTAGCCACCCTGAGCGAGAACTCGCCGTTGGTGTCGGTGATAGCCCCATTGACCGTACCCTTCTCCAACACGCTCGCGCCGATAATCTCCATGCCGCTCGCGTCAGTAACCTTTCCGGTAACCGAAATAGTTTGCTGCGCATAAGCGTCGGACAAAAATCCGCACCACCAGAACAAGGCTGCGACAATCATAAAACATGCTTTAAAAATCTTGGATTTGCGAGACTGAACTCGCGTAAAAACTTCATTCTCCATGTAATTAGGAATTAATTTAAAGTTAATGTTGATACCAAATAATATAAGTCTCGAATCGTCATTGGCGGAATATAGGAACGTTTAAACCGGCAATGATGCAGCAAATGTATGAAAATAGTTGTATGTACAAAATCTCTTTGCCGATGCATCCCGCAAGTTCCCCAAAGCCATCCCGC
>JAITHO010000139.1 GCA_031279915.1 Tannerellaceae bacterium | reverse complement strand
GTGCTGCGCGTGGAGGGTTGTCCGGGCTGGATGATGTACTTGCATCCTATGGCTGCGTGATGCTCGGCGGCAAGCTTCCAGAAGTCCTTTATCTGTTCGAGATTGCCCTCATTGTATTCGCGCATCGGAGGGTTGAGGTGAGAGCTGGTGATCTTCAGCCCTGCATCGTCGGCATACTTCTTGAATTCGGCCATAGTGACGGCTCCTATCTTGCCTTCCTTATTGTATCCGGCGAGTTCGAGAACGGTGTATCCCATCTGGGCTACCTTTTTCAGTCCTCCCGGAACGTCGGCGGCAAGTTCGCGGCCAAGCGAATAGATCTGCAATCCGAGTTGCTTCTTTGCATCTACCGAGGGGCTTCCGCTAAGGGCTGCGCGTCCGGTTTGTCCTGCTGCAACGAGGCCTCCCACTGTGAGAAGCGACGCATTACGTAAGAATGTTCTTCTGTTTGTCATTGTGTACGATTTTAATAATAAGTTAATACTCTACTATATTCTATATACTTCAAAGATTAATAACATTTCAGTTTATACGGTCGGCGATACTCGTATCCGTATAGCCTGTGCGATGCGGCTTCCTTGTCGGTTCCGAAGCTGAGCGTGGCCGGATCCCACTTCACCGTCCGGTTAAGTTCGCGGGCGATGTTGGCAAGGCAGCAGAGGGTGTTGGTGCTTGCTCCCACTTCAACGGGGGCTACGGGATTCTCGCGCGAGCGTATGCAGTCGACAAAGTTTTGCATGTGCGGCGAGCTGATTTCGAATCGCAGAGCTCCGGCCCGATTCTGTTCGCCGCGCTGCGAGCGTTGGGCAGCCGTTTGCGACATTGCCTGCTGCCGTTGGGCGGCGGTCATGGGACGACGTCCGGCGAGTTCGGTGGGGATGAGTGATGCGTCGGAGCATGCCAGATATCCGCGAGCCACTTCTATCCATCCTTTGGTTCCGATGAACTTGATTCCCTGAGCGTCGTCGTTGTCGTCGAGGTATGGCTGCTCGGTCATCACTATGCCGTTGGCGTACTTCATCGTGGCGTACTGCGCTCCGTTCACACCCTTGGGATAGAACTCCACGGGGCCTGAGCCGTCCATTCCGATGGCAGCCTGAGCGATGTCGAACATGTGCGCTCCCCAGTCGGCTGTGTATCCGTTGCCTGTTTCCTGATACCATCGCCATGCACCCCAGAGCGCTTCGTTCTTGACAGGGTCGAGAGTGACTACGGGGCAGAGATCTTCGTGGTAGTGAATCTTAGGATCGTTGAGGGGGCCCAGCCAGATGTTGAAGTTCAGGTTGGCCGGAACTTCCTGTTCGGGCAGATTGAAAGGCGTTGGAGGCTCGCCCACTCTGGCGTAAATCTTCTCCACATGTCCGATCGCTCCCGATCGAACGAGCTCTATCGCTTTCTGGAACTCCTTGCCCGAGCGCTGCTGGCTACCCACCTGGAGCACGCGCTTGTTATGCCGAACGGCCTTCACCATGGCCAGTCCTTCGGTGATAGTATAAGCGAGCGGCTTTTGGCAATACACGTCCTTGCCGGCTTCGCAGGCGTCGATGGTGAGAAGGGCATGCCAGTGGTCGGGGCTTGCGATGGCGACGGCGTCAATGTCTTTTCTGTCCAAAAGATCCTCGTAGAACTCATAGCCGTCGCATCTGAGGTTCATGCCTTTGTTCTTTTGCCATTCGTTTACTCTGCGGCGGAAGCGTTCGATCTTGATCGAATCGACGTCGCAGCATGCAGCGACCTGAAGTCCCGGAGCTCCTGCGAATCCGGAGAAGTCGCTCAGTCCTTGTCGGCCGAGGCCAATAAAACCCATAACGACGCGATCGCTCGGAGCGATCTTTACGCCGTCGATTGCCCAGCTCGGCAGTATAGTGAGGCCTGCCAAGCCTAATGCGGAGTAGTTGAGGAACTGCCTCCTGCTGATTGTGTTTTTTTCTTTGTTATCCATCTGTCTAATGTTTGTGGTGATTAATATCCATTGGTCTTGAACGAAACAAATATATAAATAATTTGGAGACTATCCATGCTCCATGTCTTAAGACTTTATCAACATTTCGCCTTCTGTGTATAAATCCGACACGATTCGAGGCCCATTTGCGCCATTTTATTTCTGTCCTAAAATAAGATGCGGGATAAAATACCCCGCATCCCATAGAACTCATTTAATCAAGATATGCGATATCTCCTTAATAATCCTCCGAAAGCAGTTCTCCGTCGAGGTTGTAGGAGTATGTGAAGGAGGTTCCGCCATTCTCCGGCTTCAGGATAATAATGATCCTCATATCCTCGACGCTGCCTCTGTCGGGAGTACGCATTTGTGCAATTTCGAGTTGGGGATTCTTGATCTTTTTGTCTTCCTGAAGCTTCTTGATTGATTTCTCCACCATGGCGCCGAGGTTCTTCAGCTCGAACTTGCCCGATAGTTGGTACATGAAGTCGGTTGGAACGCCGTCGGATATTTCGAGCGTGACGTCGGCCCGTTGTGACCATGCGCCTTTCATGCAGGTCCATTCCTCCAGTTTGAGCGATTCGGGCTTGGAGGTTTGCGTTACATTGATGATTGCGCCTGTTGCTTTGTTGAAGATCACACTCAGATCGGTGTAATAGGCCTTATCGCCGAACTTTGACTTTAGTGTCTTCTGGATCTGTTCAAATCCTGCTGCGTCCTGACTGAAATTAGTGGCGCACGATGTTAATACTGTTAGCGCAACAGCTATCGTTGCCAATCTGGTAAATAATCCAATTCTCATGTTTGTAATAGTTTATTAGTTTAAAGAGGTTTTGTAATAGATTGAACTCTGTCCTTAATGCACACGGACCTCTTTTTAACCGCATCCATTTTGGAGTGATAAAATATACATGCCGCCTGTCTTTGTTGCAACTTTTGGGGTCGTCCGTTTTGCGGAAAGTCTCCCACGCGACTTACTGAAGCTTTCCGCTTGCGGATGATGCAAAAAATAGCCCATCGGAACTTGTCCGCAAAGCTTAAGTATTGTATAGGAGAATATCCAAGGAAATAACGAAGGTGTTTTACAATTTTAACGGGGGGGTGGAGAGTGAATTGTAAAATACTACCTCCGGAGAAGCGGAAGTGGCGATTTCATAATTATGTATTGCATAAAAGACCTTCATATTCTGCATTTATTTTGTTACTGGCGCAAATATAAGGAATGTTTGAAATCGCCAAAAGCTACGAGAGGATTTCTGCGAGAAGCCTCCGCTGGAAGGGAATTGTGCAGCTGGAGAAGATTGGCGCTGTCAAAAGCCCTTCACGCTCGAATAATGGGTCATTCCCGCGAAGGCGGGAATGACCTATTTGGGCAGGTATAATGACCTTTTGACACAGGGCGACGGTGTCGATACATCACGATCGTGATTGTCAAAAGCCTCCACAAGTCTGGGACGGGCTGAAATATTCAAACTTTAGAGGCAAAAAAGGGGATTTGCCGGCGAAAAGTCCGGAGATGCACCTCCCTTCGCATCATGTAATGCTTCCGTAGAAAAAAAATGGAGCCTTCCCGACGAAAAAATTCCGTCCTGGAAAAAATTTGGAGCCCTCCCGATGAAAAACTTCCGTCCTGGGAAAAATTTGGAGCCCTCCCGATGAAAAAATTCCGTCCTGGAAAAAATTTGGAAGCCTCCCGATGAAAAACTGCTATATATTTTAGTTATATATCAGCCACACCAATCAATTTTATCAATCGACGAAGGCAATAGAACTTGCAAAAACGGAGCAGACCACGATCGTGATTACGTTTGCGTTTAAATGTGTCAAAAGTAAGCGCTGAATGTGTCAAAAGTCATTCCCACTCGAAAAACAAGTCATTCCCGCGAAGGCGGGAATCTCCGATCGACTGCTGGGACGATTACACTTGCCTTTTTATATGATGCTACTACAATCGTCCCTTTTTCCGATCGGAGATTCCCGCTTTCGCGGGAATTACCTCCTTGGGCAGGCGGGAATGGCCAATTGTAACTGA
>JAITHO010000111.1 GCA_031279915.1 Tannerellaceae bacterium | reverse complement strand
AAGACTATTTCTATTGATATGGATGCCCTACGGGCAACCTTTTGACACATTTACATTATACTATACCCATCTCCATACCAAAATTCATTCCCGCCCCCCTACAATCCCCCATATACATTTGAAACAGGTTCAGATATCAAGAGATATTTTCGGATAAAAAAAGAATCGTACATTTGCGACACTTTTAACACGCATATACATTCCACAACAATATGATCACAATAACATTTCCCGACAATTCAACCAGAGAATACCCACAAGGCGTTACCGCCATGCAGATAGCCGAAAGCATAAGCTCGCGCCTGGCAAAAGAAGTTCTGGCAGCCGATGTTAATGGCGAAACCTGGGATTTACATCGCCCCATCGTTCAAGATTCGCAAGTGAAACTGCTGAAATGGGACGACGACGAAGCAAAGCATGCCTACTGGCATTCGAGCGCTCACCTTATGGCCGAAGCCCTTCAGGAGCTCTATCCCGGAGTTAAGTTCGGCATAGGCCCCGCCATCGAGAACGGCTTTTACTACGACGTTGATCCGGGCGAAGGACAAATCATCAAGGAAAGCGATTTCCCAGCCATCGAATCCAAAATGATGGAACTAATCGCCCGCAAGGAAGACATCCGGCGCGAAGAAATCAGCAAAAGCAACGCACTTCTGATGTTCGGCAACCGCCAGGAAGTCTACAAAACAGAGCTCATCAGCGAGCTGACCGACGGAACAATCACCACCTACACGCAAGGCAACTTCACCGATCTCTGCCGCGGCCCCCATCTCCCCAATACCTCTTATATAAAAGCAGTCAAAATCCTGAGCGTGGCCGGAGCATACTGGCGAGGCGACGAAAAGCGCAAGCAACTGGTTCGCCTCTACGGCATCAGCTTCCCGGCAAAGAAGATGCTCGACGAATACCTTGCCTTCCTCGAAGAAGCCCGCAAGCGCGATCACCGGAAAGTAGGACGCGAGCTTGAGCTCTTTGCCTTCTCGCAAGCCGTTGGATCAGGGCTCCCACTCTGGCTCCCGCGCGGCACACAACTGCGCCTTCAGCTCGAAGACTTCCTGAAGCGCATCCAAAAGAAATACGGTTACAGCCAAGTGATGACCCCCCACATCGGAGGCAAACCACTATACGTCACCTCCGGCCATTACGAGAAATACGGCAAAGACTCCTTCCAGCCCATCCACACTCCGCAAGAAGGTGAAGAATTTCTTCTGAAACCGATGAACTGCCCGCATCACTGCGAAATCTACAAACTCGCCCCGCACTCGTACAAAGACCTGCCGATACGCTTTGCCGAATTCGGCACCGTTTACCGCTACGAGCAAAGCGGCGAGCTGCACGGACTGACCCGCGTTCGCGGATTCACCCAAGACGACGCCCATCTGTTTTGCCGTCCCGACCAGCTCAAAGAAGAGTTCCTGAAAGTTATGGACATCATCTTCATCATCTTCCGAGCCCTCGATTTCAAAAACTTTGAAGCCCAAATATCCCTGCGCGACCAGCATGACAGAAGCAAATACATAGGCTCCGACGAGAATTGGGATCGAGCCGAAAGCGCCATCATCGAAGCCTGCCAAGAAGCCGGTCTGCCGGCAAAAATCGAATACGGCGAAGCAGCCTTCTACGGCCCCAAACTCGACTTCATGGTGAAAGACGCCATAGGACGCCGATGGCAGCTCGGAACCATACAAGTGGACTACAACCTCCCCGAACGCTTCGACCTTGAATACACCGGCGACGACAACAAGAAGCATCGCCCAGTAATGATCCACCGAGCCCCCTTCGGATCGATGGAACGCTTTGTAGCCGTACTGATAGAACACACCGGAGGCAACTTCCCCCTGTGGCTCACCCCCGACCAAGCCGTAATCCTCCCCGTCAGCGAAAAATATAATGACTACGCAAAAGACGTAGCCCGCCAACTCGAAGAACAAAACGTTCGCATAATAATCGACGATCGGAACGAGAAAATCGGCCGAAAAATACGCGACAACGAACTGAAGAAAATCCCCTACATGCTAATTGTAGGCGAAAAAGAAGCCGAAAACCAGGAAGTATCCCTCAGAAAGCATGGCGAAGGCGATAAAGGTTCCATGAAAATCACTACCTTTGCCGCGCTTGTAAACAAAGAAGTTGAAGCCATGATAAACAGTTGGCAAAAGCAAAAGGAGCAATAAAATCATCACATAATAAAAACAGAAATAGAAAGGAGAATAAACATTCCCATTTTTTAATGAAGAACGACAACCTGAAAGACCAGTACAGAATTAATGAACAGATACGTGTTCGGGAGATTCGAATAGTTGGAGAAAATGTTGAACAAGGAATATATTCCATAGCCGAAGGGCTTAGGATGGCAGAAGAGCAGGGGCTTGACCTGATAGAAATATCTCCCAATGCTGCTCCCCCTGTTTGCAAGATTGCCGATTTCCAAAAATTCCTCTATCAACAGAAAAAGCGTCAGAAAGAGCAGAAAGCAAAGTCGGTGAAAATAATAGTCAAAGAAATCAGATTCGGCCCCCAAACCGATGATCACGACTATAACTTTAAGCTCAAGCATGCAAAAAGCTTCTTGGAAGAAGGAGCAAAAGTTAAGGCCTACGTTTTTTTCAAAGGTCGTTCAATACTGTTTAAAGAACAGGGAGAAGTTCTGCTTCTCCGGTTCGCCAATGATTTGGAAGATTACGGAAAAGTGGAACAGATGCCCCTCCTGGAAGGTAAACGAATGATAATTATGCTCACTCCAAAAAAAGGCGGAGGAAGCAGCGCTCCACCCCAGGTTGTAAAGCCGGTGGTGAAAAAAGTTATCGTCCTTCCTAAGCCACAAGCCGGATCGGAAGATGAACCGAAGGACAAGAAAAATGAGGAATCATAAGTCCCTTTCTCACGAAGTATTTAATGTTTAATAATTAAAAATAATTGGAAAATGCCTAAGATGAAGACTAATTCCGGTGCAAAAAAAAGGTTCGCCCTTACCGGAACAGGTAAAATCAAGAGAAAACATGCTTTTAAGAGTCATATCCTGACCAAGAAAACAAAGAAGCAAAAGAGAAACCTCACCCACACAGGGCTGGTGCACAAAGCCAACACGCGTAGCGTGAAGGAAATGCTTGCGTTAAGATAATCCTAAAAGTATATTGAGTTTTAAACGATTTTTATTAACCGAATGTTTAGCCGCTAAGTTCATCTCGCAAGAGATGGCGCTAACGTTCAAAAAAACAGATTAGAATTATGCCTAGATCAGTAAATCATGTTGCTTCAAGAGCAAAAAGAAAACGGATTTTAAAGCTTACAAGAGGCTACTACGGAGCCCGCAAGAATGTTTGGACAGTTGCCAAAAATACCTGGGAGAAAGGTTTAACGTATGCATACCGCGACCGCCGCACCAAGAAACGCAACTTCCGCGCTTTATGGATTCAGCGTATCAATGCCGCTGCACGTTTGGAGGGCTTCTCGTACTCGCGCTTGATGGGCGCTCTGCACGATAAGGGAATCGAGATCAATCGCAAAGTCCTCGCAGATTTGGCAATGAACCATCCCGAAGCTTTCAGAGCGATCGTAGACAAGATTAGATGAATGACTGAATATTGATTTAAATGCAGGAGCCTCCTAAACAACACTTAGGAGGCTCCTTTTTTTGGGACGCCTACTCTACGGCTTTCATCGCCGATACTGTTTGAGAGCACAGACGCAGGCTGTCAGAATTTCTGTCTCTCCCTTCGTTTCCTTACATTTGCCTCTATATGAATACAACCCAAATATACTTCCCTACTATGTCAACAAAATCATTTATTAGCGAAAACAAAGCTCGCTTCATTGAGGAATGGGCCGAGCTCCTTCGAATCCCTTCTGTTAGCGCAAAGAGCGAACATAAACCCGACATCCTGGCCTGCGCACATAAATGGATGGAACGATTGCTCTCCTCGGGGGCCGATTGGGCGGAGATCATGCAAACCGACGGCAATCCGGTGGTTTATGCCGAGAGAATCATTGACGGGCAGGCGCCAACCGTTCTCGTTTACGGACATTACGACGTGATGCCGCCCGAACCGCTCGACCTCTGGATCAGCCCTCCCTTCGAGCCAACTATCCGCAACGGAAGGATGTGGGCTCGAGGAGCCGACGACGACAAGGGGCAAGCAATGATCCAGGTTAAAGGATTCGAGACTGCACTGCTAACCGGATCGCTCCGTTGCAACGTCAAGTTTATAATGGAAGGCGAGGAGGAAATCGCTTCGCCAAGCCTCGAAGCTTTCTGCCAAAAGCATAAGGAGAAGCTGAAGGCCGACGTCATCCTCGTATCCGACACTACGATGCTGAGCGCCGACGTACCTTCTCTAACCACCGGACTGAGAGGCCTTGCCTACTGGGAAGTGGAACTCACCGGACCTAATCGCGACCTACATTCCGGACATTTCGGAGGAGCTGTCGACAATCCCATCAACGTCCTTTGCCGGCTGATGGCGGGCATGATCGACCGCCGGGGACGCATAACGATTCCGGGATTCTATGACGATGTGGAGGAGCTCTCTCCGGCCGAGCGCAACATGATCGCCAGCGTTCCCTTTGACGAAGCGGCATACCGGAAGGCTATCAACGTTGACGAACTCTGCGGCGAGGAGGGATATTCGACCCTCGAACGCAACAGCTGCCGGCCAACTTTCGACATTTGCGGCATCTGGGGAGGATACACCGGCGAAGGAGCGAAAACGGTTATCCCCTCCAAAGCCTTCGCCAAAGTATCCTGCCGCCTTGTGCCTAACCAGGATCACCTTCGCATCGCATCTCTCTTTGCCGAACATTTGCAAAGCATAGCGCCGCGAACGGTCAAGATTGGCGTCAGATCGCTGCACGGCGGTCAGGGATACGTTTGCCCCGTTAGCCATCCGGCTTATCAGGCGGCCGAGCAGGCAATGGGAATAGCCTTCGGAAAGAAACCGCTCGGACTGAGGCGCGGCGGAAGCATCCCCATCATATCTGCCTTCGAACAGATCCTCGGCGTCAAAACCATACTCATGGGATTCGGCCTGGAGCAAAACGCCATCCATTCGCCAAACGAAAGCTTCCCGATCGACTTCTTCGAAAAAGGAATAGAAACCGTGGCCGAATTTTATCGCCTCCTCCAACTATGAGCCACGAACGCATACACATCAGGGACGTTGAGCACGAGGGCCGAACCGTCGACATTCTCACAGAAGGCAATCGAATCGCATACCTTGGCGAGCCGCTCCAGCAAGAGGCTGGGCTGCAAATCTGCGGAAAAGGCAAAGTTGTCATTCCGGGACTCATCAATCTACATAACCACGCCGCAATGACATTACTGCGCGGATGCGGCGACGACATGCCGCTCATGCAGTGGCTCGAAAAAAGAATCTGGCCAATAGAGGAGCATCTCACGCACGACGACGTTTATTGGGGAGCCAAGCTTGCATGCATCGAGATGATTCGGAGCGGCACTACCACCTTCGTCGACGGCTATCATCACATGCCGGCCACCGCCAATGCCGTTCGAGAAACCGGCATGCGCGCCGTTCTTTCATGCGCCTGCTTCGACCACTTCGATGCATCCGAAGCCGAAACCAGCAAGGCACGCATCGCCCGCCTACACGCCGAAACCGACCTTGCCTGCGGGCGCATTGCCTACGCCGTCGCGCCGCATGCCATATATACCGTATCCGGCGCCACGCTGCAATGGATTAACAATTATGCCGCAGCAAACAACATTCTCATACAGCTACATCTGGCCGAAACCGAGAGCGAAGTGGCATTTTCCCTGAAGCACTTCGGATGCTCCCCAGTCAGGTACCTTCACAGCCTTGGCATCCTCTCGCCGCGCCTACTCATTGCCCACGGGCTTTACGTTGACGACGAGGAGCTGGCTTTGATGGCCGACTACGGCGTGAGCGTTTCGCACAATCCCGCTTCGAATATGAAACTCGCCTCCGGATACGCCTTCCGATTCGTAGAGATGCAGCGCGCAGGAATCCGTGTGGGAATTGGCACCGACGGATGCTCCTCCTCCAACAATCTCGACATGATTGAAGCCATGAAGCTCGCCTCACTCCTCGGAAAAGCCTGGCGAAAAGATCCCGAAGTTCTCAGCGCAGCCAACGTTTTTGCCGCTGCCACATCGCAGGGCGCCGACATTCTCGGGCTGCCAACGGGGCGAATTGCCGAAGGATGCCTGGCCGACCTCGTTCTCATCGACGTCAATCAGCCGGCCTTCACGCCCAATCATAATTTTGTATCAAACCTTGTGTATGCTGCCAACGGAAGCTGTGTAGATACAGTAATCTGCAACGGACGCATCCTAATGCAAAACAGAACGATTGAAGGCGAAGCCGAAGTCATCCGCCGAGTTTCGCAATGCGCCGAGCGACTGATGGCCTTCAGCAAATGATCGTCGCCTGCTTGCAATGCTTCTCCGCTCGCGTCGATTGCTATTTTGTGCGGCATTATATAGCTGAAATATGATAAGGCTGAGATTAGAAATTGGCGCGAGCGGAGGATTTTTAGTTGGCAAATGCTAAAAGCTTTTAACAGATAACTCCAAAAAATCTGGTGGCGACAGGGGATTCAATCGGGTGTCGCCAAAAAATCTGGTGGCGGCAGGGGATTCAATCGGGTGTCGCCAAAAAATCTGGTGGCGACAGGGGATTCAATCGGGTGTCGCCAAAAAATCTGGTGGCGACAGGGGATTCAATCGGGTGTCGCCAAAAAATCTGGTGGCGGCAGGGGATTCAATCGGGT
>JAITHO010000082.1 GCA_031279915.1 Tannerellaceae bacterium | reverse complement strand
GGCGAAGGAAATTCTGGAATGAGCGGAGAGAATGTATGAGAAGGATTGAGGAGCTGCCGGTTCATTGGAGCTCGGCTTCGGTTTTCTTTTCTTTATTTTTGCGTCTGTAACTTATTTAAGATATAATATGAAAGACACAAGGAAAGAATTTGAGGAGGCTATTGCCGTTTGTCGGGATGTTTTTGCAGGGAAGCTGAAAGATTACGGGGCTTCGTGGAGGATAATGAGGCCGGCCTCGGTTACGGATCAAATTTATATCAAAGCGTCGCGGATTCGCAGCCTGGAGGTGAAAGGGGTGGCGATGGTTGATGAAGGCGCTGTGCCGGAATGGATCGCGATTGTGAACTATGGAGTGATCGGATTGATTCAGCTTGAAAGGGGATTCGCCGACGAGGTTGATCTTTCGGCGGAGGAATCGCTTGTTTTGTACGATCGCCATATTGCGACGGCCACGGAGCTTATGCTGGCAAAGAATCACGACTACGGCGAGGCTTGGCGGATGATGCGCACGAGTTCCTTTACGGACATCATCCTCATGAAGATTAACCGCACGAAGGAGATTGAGGGTCGCGGAGGCAGGGCGGAGGTGTCCGAAGGCGTGGATGCCAATTACATGGATATGATTAATTATGCTTTGTTCGGGTTGATTAAGCTGGGGATTAAGTGCGATGGGGAATAGTCGGATGATTCGTGTTCTGGCAGAAGTGTGCCGGGTGATAACGGGGGCGGTGTTTGTGTTCTCCGGATTTGTGAAGGCGGTTGATCCTATGGGGTTCGGGATAAAGCTTGGGGAGTATTTGTCGTCGTTCGGCTTGTTTGGGCTGAAATCTATGGCGATGGTTGCGGCTGTGGCGATGATTACGGTGGAATTTACGGCTGGGATCTGCGTTCTGCTGGGGGCGTATCGCAGATGGGCGTCGATGGCGGTTCTGGCATTGATGTGCGTGATGACTCCGCTCACGTTGTACATTAGTATATTTAATCCGGTGACGGATTGCGGATGCTTTGGCGATGCATTGGTGATATCGAATTGGGAAACCTTTGCTAAGACCGTTGTTTTGCTTGGGATGGCTCTGTTTCTGTTCCGGAATCATAAGGAAACGGGGAGGTTTTATTCGGGTAACTGTCGATGGTTTGTTCCGGTGTTTGCGGCGGTGTATGTTGCCGGCTTCTCGATGTGGAATTATTACCGTTTGCCCTGCATAGATTTCAGGCCATACAAAGTTGGGGTACATATTCCCACGCAAATGAGTATCCCCGAAGGAGCTCCGACGGATGAATACGAGTATTCTTTCATTTACGAGAAAGATGGGAAGCAGCAAACTTTCACTTTGGAGGATTATCCGGCGAACGATACGAGCTGGACCTTCATCGACGCCAAGTCTCGCCTGCTGAAAAAGGGCTATACTCCCCCTATCGCCTCCTTCACCTTGCTTGATCTGGATGCCAATGATGCAACCGATCGCGTGCTCCAATATCCCTCCAACCTCTTCCTATTAATCCTTGCACGGGCTGAAGAGGCAAGCGATGCGCGCACCGGAGAGATCAGCCGACTCCACGAATACGCCGAGCTGCATGGGATTCCATTCTACGGCCTCACCGGATCATCGCCCACGGGTATAGAGCATTGGAGGAACTTGAGCGGAAGCGAATATCCATTCCTGATGGCCGACGATGTATTGCTGAAAACTATCATCCGTTCCAACCCCGGATTCGTATGGCTCCACAACGGACGCATCATGATGAAGCGACATTATGAGGATTTTCCGAGCGTCGAAGAAATGGCCGAAGCGATTGCCGCCGGAGAGCCGGTAGGAAAAGGCCGCAGCTGGATTATTTTCAACCTGCTCGGTTTTAGTTTACCTTTGCTCTTAACATGGATATACGACCGCGCTACACTCAGGCGCAAAGGTTCAAAGCATATCAATGCAGATATATGAGATTAAATAATGTATAACTAAATTTTAATTCAACTTTCTTATGAGAAAAAACATTATCGCAGGCAACTGGAAGATGAACACAAGCCTTTCCGAAGGCTTATCATTAGCAAAAGGATTGAACGAAGCGCTGAAAGGGAAGACTCTGAAATGCGACGTTGTTATAGGCGCACCCTTTACTCACTTGGCGAGCATAGCCGCATCTATCGACACCAACAAGATTGGCGTTGCTGCCCAGAATTGCGCAAACAAGGCACAGGGCGCATTCACCGGCGAAGTTTCTGCAGCAATGATTGCCTCGACGGGAGCCCGCTACGTGATCCTTGGGCACTCCGAGCGCCGGCAGCTTTATCATGAAACATCCGAAACATTGAAGCCTAAGGTTCGCCTTGCGCTTGAGAACGGACTTACGCCTATCTTCTGCATCGGAGAGGTATTGTCGGAGCGCGAGAATGGCATGCACTTCCAAGTTGTCGACAAGCAGATGGAAGACTTATTCGATCTCTCGTCTGAAGACTTCGGCAAAATCGTTATCGCCTACGAACCTGTATGGGCCATAGGAACCGGAAAGACTGCCACCGCCGAACAGGCTCAAGAAATCCATGCCCATATCCGCAGGGTCATTGCCCACAAATACGGACCTGAGAGAGCTAACGATTGCACTATACTTTACGGCGGCAGCATGAATGCAGAGAATGCGAAAGATTTGGTTGCAAAGCCCGACGTCGACGGCGGTTTGATCGGCGGAGCCTCTTTATCGGTCGAGAAATTCCTACCGATTATAGAAGCATTCTGATAACAATTTCAAAGCCGGGGAAGCAGGATACTTGCGAGTTGAGAGCTTCCCCGGCTCCATTATTAATAAACAAAGAAGTATGACACCGCGTTTTTTATTCCTTGTATCCGGCATCCTTTTTATTTGTCTCACGAATTTGCCGGCGCAAACCGGAGCAAGGCTAAGCATCTTCGACGAACTGCAAACCTTCCGCCAGGGCAAAGGCAAAGTAGTAATCGACCAGCCCGCCGGCATCCGAAACAAAGTGGGCTATCGCATAAGCGGAGAAATTGAAACCTCCAACGATGGGAAAAGCTACATCCGCTACCAGGGATTCCGAATCCAAGTATTTTCGGGCAACGACCAGCGCACCTCCAAGGAAGAAGCCTTCAAGCGCGAGAAGGAAATCAATGAAGCTCTTCCTGAACTTACTACTTACGTTAATTTCGATGCTCCCTTCTGGCGCCTGCGTGTGGGCGATTTCAACGCACGCGAGGAGGCCTACGATACGCAGCACCAGCTAATGCAACTCTTCCCCAATTATAAAAAAGAGATGTATGTCGTGAGAGAAGAAATCAAAATCCCTGTTCATGAGCCCTACTGAGCCCAGCGACGCACTATCGGCAATTGCCGGCCACTATCGCGAAATAATCCGATTACTTGGCGAAGATCCCGATCGCGAAGGGCTTTTGAAAACGCCCGGACGGCTGGCAAGGAGCATGAAGTTCCTCACAAGCGGCTATGACGAGAATCCGGAGGCGATTTTATCGTCGGCCATGTTTCGCGAAGAAGAATACAAGCAGATGGTGATCGTGAAAGACATTGACTTCTTTTCCCTCTGCGAACATCATCTGCTGCCGTTCTTCGGGAAAGCGCACGTTGCTTACATCCCCAACAAGTACATAACGGGGCTGAGCAAAATTCCCCGCGTGGTTGACATCTTTGCTCGCCGTTTGCAAATTCAGGAGCGCATGACATTGCAGATTAAGGATTGTATACAAAGAACTTTGAATCCGCTGGGCGTTATGGTGGTAATCGAAGCCCAGCATCTTTGCATGCAAATGCGCGGCGTTGCCAAACAAAATTCGTTTACGACAACATCCGATTTCACCGGTTTCTTCCGTCAGGCTAAGACGCGAGATGAGTTTATGAAGCTGATAAAATAAAATGAGCTCACTTTAATTTATATATATCGGTAATTAAGTAGGCCAAACAGCTTCACTCCCCGCTTCGTCCTCTTTCACCGCCGTGCGCACCGACCAGTACACGGCGGTTTCTTTTTTTAGGATAGCGATCCGATCGAAACGTAAGAATCGGCTTTGCTTGGCGCCTTGCCGGCAGTTGCTATCGGGGCTGAAGCATAAGCAAGCTTACATCAGCGACCAACCTAAGCTAGGAGGAGGCTATCTGGGGCCGAAGCGAAGCAGCCAGCCTTGAGCTCCAAATTTTATCTGTAAATCATGCACGGCAAGCGGTTCATCGCCTTCGCAACAAAACTATATCCTCATTTTTTATCTGTTCCGAAAATAAAGAGTTTTGTTCCTCACAAAAAAATGTCGAAAGCAATTAACACGGTTTATTTTCCGAAAAAATAATTGCCGAATTCCATTTACAAGTGTATTTATCGCCCAACATTTGCTGGACGCCATTTAAACAGTGATTTCTCATCCTAGCATTTGCTGGACGAAAAATAAACATTTAAACGGCGTCCAGCATTTGCTGGGCGATAAATCACTCTTTATATTTCATCCAGCATTTGCTGGGCGACATTTAAACAGTGATTTTTCATCCTAGCATTTGCTGGACGCCATTTAAATGTTGATATCTCGTCCAGCAGATTTTTGGCTCCAAATACAAGTGTATTTCCCGCAAACAGTTTTTTTAGCGCGTTTCAAAATATCGCAAATTCCAAAAATATTTTATTTCACTCCGAAAAAATAATGCGAGCGAGCAACCGCATTTTCCGAACGCGCGCAATAGCCTTGCTTGCGGCTATGGCTTGGCAACAGCTCCTTGTTCGAGCCGACTTGTCCGCCAAGTATAAATTTCATACTCGGCATATCAAAAAAAACGTGTGAAG
>JAITHO010000079.1 GCA_031279915.1 Tannerellaceae bacterium | reverse complement strand
GCAACGTTGGCCCTCTCTGCCGAGAAGCTCGGTCAAGCAATGTTTTTCTCCGCTCTCTACCGAACTTATCGGCGAGCTCAAAAAAACGATTTGGAGGCGCCGAACTTATCGGTGAGCCCAAACGGTTTTTTTTGAGCAAAGGGCATGTCACATTGTCATCAATTCGTTTTTTTGGAGAGAATCAATCTGCCACATTGGCGTCAATTATTTTTTTTGAGCCTAAGATGGCTCCTCATTTCCTTCAAACCGGAATTTTGCGACCAATGATCACTCACGTTTGCTCCAAAAAAGGCCTTTTTTGCTCACCGATAATATCGGTAGCTCCAAATCGTTTTTTGCGCCTCACCGATATGTTCGGCGGAGGCCGATCTGCTTGCCGAGCTCAGCGATAAGCTCGGCAGAGGCCGATCCTTTTTTCGGTTTGAGAAAAAAAAATCAGAAGGCGGAATTACCTTTTGACACCTTGCTCAGCCGGCGATCTGCTCCAACACGCGGCAAGCGCTGTCGATGGTGGCAACGCTCGAAACCAGTATGCTTCGCTTGGAGTTCTGCTCGCGCAAGACGCATCGCTGGGGATGCCGCTTGATGAAGGTGAGCAGCCGGTCGAAAGTTTCGCTTTCGTAGTAAGGGCTGTCGTGCTTCGATACCAGCACTATGCTCATTTGGCCTTGCTTGAGGATGATCTTCTCCATGCCGAGCCGGCGGGCCATTCGTCGCAGCTTCACAACGCTGATCAGCTCCAGGCCTTCGGCAGGAATTTGTCCGAAGCGGTCGCGCAGGCGGTCGGCAAAGGCGGAGATGTCGGCCTCAGCTTCCATGTTATCGAGCTCGCGGTAGAGCGATATCCGTTCGGAATCGTTGGGGATATAAGACGGGGGAAAGAAGAGCTCAAGATCGCTGTCGATGAAGGTTTCGCGAACGTATTCGGGCTCTGCTCCGGCCAGGCTCTCGTCGGCCTTGTAGATATCGGCAAACTCCTCTGTCTTCAGCTCTTCAACAGCTTCTTCGAGTATCTTTTGATAGGTTTCGTATCCGAGATCGGCAATAAAACCGCTTTGTTCGGCTCCGAGCATATTGCCTGCCCCGCGTATGTCGAGATCCTGCATAGCGATGTGTATTCCGCTGCCGAGTTCGGCAAAGTTCTCAATGGCTTGCAGGCGTCGGCGGGCTTCTTGTGGGAGAGACGATAGCGGAGGGGATAGCAGGTAACAAAAGGCTTTGCGGTTGCTGCGTCCAACCCGTCCGCGGAGCTGATGAAGGTCGGAGAGGCCAAAGTTGTTAGCATTGTTGATGATGATGGTGTTTGCGTTAGGCACGTCGATGCCGTTCTCCACAATGCTGGTTGCTATCAGCACGTCGTACTCGTAGTTGATGAAGTCGAGGAGGATCTTCTCCAGCGCGTCGGGCTCCATCTGTCCGTGGGCTATGCAAACGCGGGCATCGGGCACTTCGCGTCGCACCATAGCCTCGATGTCAATAATGTTTTGTATGCGATTATGGATGAAGAATACCTGGCCGTTGCGGCTCATCTCGAAGTTTATTGCTTCGCGGATAATGTCGGTATTGAATCGCTCCACCTCGGTTTGTACCGGATAGCGATTGGGCGGCGGGGTGGAGATATTGCTAAGGTCGCGGGCTCCCATGAGCGAGAACTGCAGGGTTCGCGGGATGGGCGTAGCGGTCATGGTGAGCGTATCTACGTTGATCTTCATCTGCCTCAACTTCTCCTTTACGGATACGCCGAACTTCTGCTCCTCATCTATTATAAGCAAGCCAAGGTCTTTGAAGGCTACGTCTTTGCTGACAATGCGATGCGTGCCTATCAGTACGTCTATCTTCCCTTCGCGCAGATCGCGCAGTATCTCCCGCATTTGCCGCGGAGAGCGCGCACGGCTGATGTAATCAATGGCGCATGGGAAGTTCTTCAGCCGCTCGGCGAATGTTTTATAGTGCTGGAAGGCGAGCACGGTTGTGGGCACGAGCACGGCCACTTGCTTTCCGTCGGCCACGGCCTTGAAGGCGGCTCGGATGGCTACTTCGGTTTTGCCGAATCCAACGTCGCCGCATATCAGGCGATCCATAGGGCGAGGGTTTTCCATGTCGGCCTTCACGTCGGCTGTGGTTTTCATCTGGTCGGGGGTATCTTCGTAGATGAAGCTCGCTTCGAGCTCGTGCTGGAGATAGCTGTCGGGGCTGAAGGCATGTCCGCGCTCGTTGCGCCGCTGCGAGTAGAGGAGGATAAGGTCGCGGGCGATGTCCTTCACCTTTTTCTTGGTGCGCTCCTTCATCTTCTCCCAGGCTCCGGTTCCGAGTTTGTTCAGCTTTGGAGGCGCTCCGCTATCCTTTCCTTTGTACTTGGATAGCTTATGCAGGGAATGTATGCTGACGTAGAGAGTATCGCTGTTTTGATATACCAGCCGCACGGCCTCCTGGATTCGCCCGTTCACCTCGGTTCGCACCAGCCCGCCGAACTGCCCCACGCCGTGGTCGATATGCACCACATAGTCGCCATTCGAAAAGCTGTTCAGCTCCTTTAGCGATAGAGTAAGATTCCCTCCGCGAGCCTTATCGCTCTTGAGGCTGAACTTGTGGAAGCGGTCGAAGAGCTGATGGTCGGTGAAGAAGCACGCCCGCATGCCCTCATCGGCAAAGCCTTCGTGGAGGGTTTTGTTCACGCCCTCGAAGGGGATGTCCTCGTTGCGATCCTCGAAGATGGTGCGTATGCGAGCCGTTTGCTTCTCCACATCGCTCAGGATATATAGCTTATAGCCCTCCTCCATATACTTGTGGAAGGATTGGCTAACCAGGTCAAAGTTCTTGTGGAAAGAGGGCTGAAGGGATGTGTTGAAGCGGATCACGGCATCGCCCGTGCGCGTTCGATTACTGCTTCCGAAGTACAGATGCCTGAACCGAAGCGATCCCCGAACGAAGTCGCCGCCGTCGATCAGCTCCGTCCTCATCGCATCTATATCTGCAAACGAATCCTCGTCAACCACCAGCGGAGGCTCCTTCCATATACCCTCAATACGCTCCTTGCACCACTCCAAGTCGCGCAACAGCAGCATGCTCGCCTCCGGCAGAACATTCATGAGCGATACCTTATCCCCGCCACCATGAGAGCCAATGCCCGAAACTATGCTCACCGCATCGAATCGACCCTTCGACAGCTGCGTCTCTACATCGAACGAACGAATCGTCTCAACCTCCTTGCCGAAAAAATCTATACGGTAAGGATACTCATAAGCAAACGAAAACACGTCGAGGATGCTACCTCGCACGGCATACTGACCAGGCTCGTACACATAATCGACCCGCTCAAAGCCATACTCGCCGAGCACATCGGCCACGAACATATTGTCAACCTTCTCCCCAACATTAATCCGAAGCGTCATATCCTGCAGAACCTCCGTGCCCACCACCCGCTCGGCCACAGCCTCCGGATGCGTAACAATCACAAAAGGCTCAGAGCTATTCAGCAGCAACATGCTCAGCGTTTCCGTTCGCAAGATCTCATTCGCAGCATCCCTGTGCCCGTACTTTATAGCCCTCTTATAAGCCGAGGGGAAGAAGGCAATCCGGTCGTTAGCGCCCACAAGTTGCATCAGGTCGTGATAAAAATATCCCGCCTCATCGGCATCGTTCAAGATACAAACATAGCGGCCCTTTGTGCGAGCAAACAGAGCCGCCGTAACCACCGCCGCACTCGATCCATGCAAGCCCTCAGCAACGATACGGCGCAGCGAATCATCCTCCGCAGCCGTTTTCAGAGCGGATACCTGCGGATGAGATACGTATAAATTCAGAATATTATGTATGTCCAAATGATATTTTTTTGTCGGCGCAAAGATAATCCAATTAGGCATTAAGAATGTACGAGCCCGATTTTGTCCAAACAGCCCGCCAACACAACATCCCCAAGCGCCGAACGCCCCGCCCAACGCACCCTAAAGCATCACACGCTTATGGCATCTAATCCCCAGGCCGATTACAGTGCGACGCGAGTACAGGAGCTTTTTCCGCAAGCCACCAACGCGACCTTAATTCGTCCGGAATCCGTTCGCGAGCCACCCAGGCGACCTTAATTCTTCCGGAATCGATTCTGGCGAGATCAACGCGACCTTAATTCGTCCAGAATCAATTCTAGCGAAATCAACGCGACCTTAATTCTTCCGGAATCAATTCTAGCGAAATCAACGTGACCTTAATTCTTCCGGAATCAATTCTGGCGAAATCAACGCGACCTTAATTCTTCCAGAATTAATTCTAGCGAAATCAACGCGACCTTAATTCTTCCAGAATCAATTCTGGCGAAATCAACGTGACGTGAATCCTTCCGGAATCGATTCTGGCGAAATCGACGCGACGTGAATCCTTCCCGAAGTGTATTTTGCAAAACTCTCGTTTTATAATTTAAAAGATTACCTTTACTGCATCTAAAACAATAACAATTTACATAAACATGAAAACATCTTTGTAAAGAGCAGAAACACGAGGCCATGCCAACCATGGATTGCTTGATACGTTCCACACCTTTAGCTTTGCAGACT
>JAITHO010000077.1 GCA_031279915.1 Tannerellaceae bacterium | reverse complement strand
GGATCAACCACAGGGTGAGTTTGAGGCCGTCAGGTTTGGGCGGAAGAAAGTCGGGTTGTAGTTGAACCCTCCGCTATTCAAGGGCTTTCACACTACGTAAATAATACTATCTTTGTTGCTAAGAAAGTATTAACTATATATTATAACAACAAAATGAAGAAAGAAGTTGACATGACCTATCGCTTCACCTGGGATACCGAACCCACGGATGAGCAATTGCAGCAACTTATGGAAGAAGTTGCAGAAGAAGTTAGACAAAAGAAAGCCGAGAGGGAAGAGCTGCACCTGCAACGTTTGCGCGATGAAGCTCAGAAGGCTAAGACAGAACATGACAGCAAATATGGCAAAACAGCCTGAGAGACCTAAACTGTTAGTCATTGCCGGGCCCAACGGTTCGGGGAAGACATCGGTAACAAGCAAGTTGTTGCGTCATGAATGGATAGATGGTTGCGAGTATGTTAATCCCGACTTCATCGCCCGCGATGTTTATGGCGACTGGAACTCGCCGGAGGCTGTAATGGCTGCAGCTCGCGAGGCCTCGGCAAGACGCGAACGATGCATCGTCGAAGGGCGCAGCCTGATTTTTGAGACGGTGATGTCGGCCCCCGATAAGGTCGATTTCATAACAAAGGCAAGGGCGTGCGGCTATTTCGTGCGCCTTTTCTTTATTGGTACGGATAGCCCAAGCATAAACGCAGCCCGCGTAGCCGACCGCATAATGAGCGGAGGTCATGGCGTTCCGATGGAGAAAATCATTAGCCGCTACTATAAGACCATAATCAATTGCGCAAAGCTGGTTCCTGTTGTCGACAGGCTGTATGTGTACGATAACTCTGTTGACGGTGAATTTGCTAAGCTGATGTTCCGCACGGTCGACGGCAAGCTAATGCGCCAATACACGGAGCCGCACCCATGGGCGCGCGAGATATTCGAAGCTATATCCGGCGAGGATGAAATTCCTTCGTCCTGAAAGGAACTTTCCTATACAATATATACTATATACCCTCAGAGAGCGTCCGCGAACCGTCGGGCTCAACCCTCAGCCTGACGTGGAGGGTATCGGGCGGCAAAAGCTGCTCAATTATTTCCGGCCATTCGACTAAGCAAAGCGAATGGCCGTCGAAATATTCTTCCGTACCGATGTCGATTGCTTCGCGCAGGGAGCTGATGCGATAGAAGTCGAAGTGGTAGATGGTTCGGCCCTCGGCGGCATATTCGTTGATGATGGCGAATGAGGGGCTGCTCACCTGATCGGCCACTCCCATCTGCCGGCACAGGGCTTTGATGAAGGTGGTTTTTCCGGCGCCCATATCGCCGTGAAAGGCAATGACGCTGTGCTTAGCGGCGAGCGGAAGGAACAGGGCGGCGCTTCGGGCGATGTCGGTAAGGGCGAATCGGAGGGTCATTTGGGATGCATGGTGATTAGCGGCACGAGCATCTCTTCCATGGAGATGCCGCCGTGCTGGAAGGTGTTCTTGTAGTAGGCAACGTAGTAGTTGTAATTGTTGGGGTAGGCAAAAAAGTTGTCGTTGAGGGCAAATATATACCGGCTGCTGATGTTCGGGCTCGGCAGTCCGAATCGTTCGGGCTCGCGGATTTCGAACACTTCCTTGAGGTTGTAACTCAGGTTGCGGCCCACTTTGTAGCGTAGGTTGGTGTTAGTGTTTTTGTCGCCGATGACTTTGATCGGGTCGTCAACGCGGATAGTGCCATGATCGGTGGTGATCACAACGGTATGTCCTCGGTCGGCCAGGCGGTGGAAGAGCTCGAGCGCAAAGGAGTGTTGGAACCAGGAGCGGGTGAGGCTGCGATATGCGGCCTCGGTTTGTGCCAGTTCGCGAACCATTTTCATCTCCGTTCGAGCGTGCGAGAGGATGTCGATAAAGTTTAGCACCATGACGTTGAGCTGCGTTTGCCCCATGGATGCGAGGTTGCCCAGGATGCGCTCGCCGTAGGTTGAATCGTTCACTTTGGTGTAGGAGAAGGTATATTTCTTGCGATATCGCTCTATCATTGTTTGGATCAGCGGAGCTTCGTTGAGGTTCTTCCCGTCTTCGCTTTCTTCATCTACCCAAAGCTCCGGAAAGAGCTTTTCGATTTGGGCCGGCATCAGCCCTGAGAATATTGCATTGCGGGCATATTGCGTTGCTGTGGGGAGGATGGAGTAGTAAAGCGATTCGTCGAAGGCGAATCGATCGGTCAGCAGCTCCTTCACCACCTTCCACTGGTCGAACCTGAAGTTATCGACGAGGATGAAGAAGATGTGCTCTCCGCGTTCGAGCAGCGGGAAGACATGCGTTTTGATGAGGTCGGGGCTCATCAGCGGTCTGCTTTCGGGCTTGCTGATCCAGTCGGCATAGTTGCGCTTCACGAATTTGCCGAAGCTTTGGTTGGCTTCTTTCTTCTGCATCTTGAGCATCTCGGCCCATTGATGGGGGCCGTTCTCAAGCTCCAGCTCCCAGTGCACAAGCTTTTTGTAGATGTCTATCCAGCCCGATGGAGGCATGTCTTCCTGTATCTGCATTGACAGCCTGACGAACTCTTGCTGATAGCCGGCGGTGGTGGTTTCGGATATAAACTGCTGCTGGTGCACGTTTTTCTTTATGGATAGAAGAAGCTGGTTGGGATTTACGGGCTTGATGAGATAGTCGGCAATCTTGTTGCCTATCGCCTGGTTCATAATGCTCTCTTCCTCGCTCTTGGTTACCATTACGACGGGCACGCTCGGATTGATCTCCTTAATGATGATCAGCGTTTCGAGCCCGCTCAGGCCGGGCATGTTCTCGTCGAGGAAGATAATATCGTAGGTTTTTTCGCGGCACTTATCTATGGCATCCTGCCCGCTGAAAACGGGGTCGACCGTGCAACCTTTATCGCCAAGGAAAAGTATATAGGGCTTGAGGAGATCTATCTCGTCGTCAGCCCAAAGGATTAATGTTTGCTTTGTCATTACTTAAAGTTTTGTCGTTCATAAATCATAACTCATAATCATAATTGCTTAGATATGCCTATCATAATAGACATTGCCGAAGGATGATAGCGGGCTATGCCAACGCCCAGGTCGAAGGATTTGATGCGTATGCCGCCTCCAGCCGAGAAGCCTCCAAAGGTGTTGCCGCTCTCCATGCGCAGATCGCGGGCCACTCGAGGATTATAGCCAACGGCCAGCCAGAAGTTGTCAGACGGAATAAAGTCGAGGCCGGCCACAAAGTGCTCCACAAAGGCAATATCCCAGCGATTAAGATACATGGCCGTGAGCGATAGGCGGAAGGGCGCATGTGCCATCCGACGGCTGAAGCCTGCCCGCACGTCCCACGGCAATGCATAGCGCCTATCGGCATACGACTTAATCTGCCCTCCGGCATTGCTTATCGCTATCCCAAACGACTGCTCGCGCTCCGAATCATAGTAACTCAAACCCGCATCCACGGCCAGCCCAATTGAGGAATAGCTCTCAAGCGACGAATACAGTACCTTCAGAGCAATGCCGCCGCGCCACTTATCCGACAAACTGCGCGAATAGAAAACCGTGAGGCCAAGATCGCCGGCGCTGAACTCTCCCTCATCAATATTGTCAGGACTGATCTGCCGGAAGCTGCCGTAACTCGCAAAGCTGACGCCTGCTCCCCATGCGGCTTTCTCGCCCATGGCTCTTGCAAACAGAGCGCTGCCGTAGTTCACCGCGCCAAAGAAATTCATGTAGCTCAGCGACAGCATCCGGTTGGTTTCAGGCCCTGCCAATCCCGGATTCTGAAAGGCCAGAGATACGTCGGGCTCAACAAGCGAAACATTATACCCCCCAAGCGCCATGACGCGAGCAGAGGCCGGATAGCGAAGGAATGCGTAAGTTTCAGCGCCGGTTTGAGCCGCAAGAAGCTGCAAGCTGAGGAGGATTGATATAAAAATTGATGCGATTATTCTTGTCATATCATTTGAAATTCGCCAAATGTACAAACTATCCGCCAGCATGCAAGGGGGCTCCCTCCTCCACTCTTATCCAATCCACCAGCTATTGTTGTATCCTGATATTTGTTGATTCGCCGCAATCATTATATTTGTGGGCAAACATCATCGATAACATAAAATATGACTAAAGAACAATTCTTAGCGCGCTACAGGTACGATCCGCTCACCGACTTGCTGGGCGAAGGAGGCTTCGGCAAAGTCTTCAGAGCTTACGATACGTTCCGCAACAGATGGGTGGCCATCAAGATCGCGGAGGTTAAGCCGGGGCAAGAAACCGTCCGGCTCAAGAGGGAGGTAGAGATCGTCAGCCAGTTGCCGACGCATCCCCACATCGCTTTCTACGAGGATTGCTATACTTTCCGCGAAATGTCGGGCGAGTACGATTTTGGCATCCTCCAATACTACGATCAGGGAAATCTGCAGCAACTGCTCCAGCGCGAGCACCTGACCAACGCGCAAAAGCAATCTCTGCTCCGGCAGATTCTGATCGGCATCGACTTTCTGCATACAAACAACATCATCCACCGCGATCTCAAGCCCGAAAACATCCTGATCGTAAAATGGTACGGCGACTACATTCCCAAGATTACCGACTTCGGAATCAGCAAAAGATTGGACATCAACTGTAGCTCCGTTTTCACCAACTCGCTGGCAGGAGGCGGAACCTTGGCCTATTCCTCCCCCGAACAGTTAGGCGGCAAGGATATCCGCAAGAACGCCGACCTCTGGAGCTTCGGCGTCATCGCCTTCCAGATACTTACCGGCGAACTACCGTTCAACACAGGCCAATATTCCCCCAGCGACGAATCCGGCCGCCAGGAACTCTTCCGCCAGATAAACGCCGGCAAACTCCCAGACAGCATCAACACCATCCCTCAACCATGGTAGCAACTGATCCTCCGCTGCCTGACTACTGCATTCGACCAGAGAATAAAGGATGTGGCTTCATGTATCCGCATCTTGGATAGGGAAGAAGAGGTACCGGAGGTTCCATCGCCAACCCCGCCTAAGCAGCTTACGGCGCCGAAAGAACAGCCCACACATCTGGACATTCCGCAGATATATACCCCAAAGGTGCCTCCAGTTACGCCTCAAGCTCAGCCCGCACATCTGGACATTCCGCAGATATATACCCCAAAGAAGCCCTCAGCTACGCCTCAAGCTCAGCCCACTCTTCTGAGTATTCCGGGGCGTAAACCTAAACCGGCATCGGTTATCATGAAGGAGCCACCTCCGTCTGCAAGCAAAATGTATGACGAGAGAAATCTCTACACAGGATTGGATCGCGGATTGTCGATCATCCTATTCCTGTTAGGGATAGCGATTATTATCATACTGCTACAATTTATTGAATAATAATCTATAGTTTCATATCGACAATAAACGGAAGGGAAGTAAGGTAACAACAAAATAAGCTCACCAATTAAAAAACACACAAGCACCATGAAACAAGTGGTGAAGCGTGCCTCTGCTCCGTTTTTGCAAGTTCTATTGCTTTCGCTGATTGATAAAACTTATTAGTGCGGCTGGTATATAACTAAAATATATAGCGGTTTTTCATCGGGAGAGCTCCATTTTTTTTCCAGGACGGAATTTTTTCGTCGGGAGGGCTCCAATTTTTTTCCAGGACGGAATTTTTTCATCGGGAGGGCTCCAAATTTTTTCCAGGACGGAATTTTTTCGTCGGGAGGGCTCCATTTTTTTTCCCGGAAGCATTACATGATGCGAAGGGAGGTGCATCTCCAGACTTTTCGCCGGCAAATCGCGATACTCCGATGCACAGTTTGCGCAATGACGAGTTCGTCAGGCTGGCTCCTTGACTCAAGAGGGAGGTGGAGCTCGTGCAAGGACTGCCGGCACATCCTAACATCGCCGTCTACGCGGCTTGCCATACTTTCAGCGAAATGTCGGGTAATTGTAATGCGGAAAAGGGGGTATGGATTTATCGACATGAACGAGGGAGGTAAAAAGTCGCTCATTCGTCCTTGAGAATTGAATATTTGAAATCAATCTTCGAAAGGTATCCTAATAAATTGGCGTTGAAAATACGCTTGACACAGTTATGCACAGTAACGATTTCTTCACAGCATCGTCTGAGGAAAGTAATAGGGCGGGGCTTTCTTTGCGGGCAAATTAGAAGATAATATGATTAGAAACTTTTTGCTCACAGCTTTCTTTTTTCTCGCGGCTACGGTCGCTATGGCTCAAACCGGCGAAATCAGGGGAGTCATCATCGACAAGCTTAGCGGTGATCCGCTTACGGGCGCCAACATCGTTATCGAATCGCTGAATATTGGAGCGGCGGCTGGCATTGACGGCGATTATAGCTTCAGGGCGCCGGCTGGTACTTATACGGTGAAGATTAAATTCATCTCCTACAATTCTCTTGAGCTGACTGGAGTGGTGGTGACGGAGGGACGAACAACGGAGGCTAATGCGGCTCTGGAGGAGGCTGCGACGGGGCTCGAGGAGGTGACGGTTGTGGCTGTCAAGAAAATGAACTCGGAGGTATCGCTCATCAATGCCATGAAATCGTCGCCGCTTACCCTCAGCGGTATCTCCTCGCAGCAGATTGCACGCACTCAGGATCGCGACGCTGCCGAGGCGGTTAAGCGCATCCCTGGGATCTCTATTATCGACAACAGATTTATTATCGCCCGCGGACTGGCGCAGCGATATAATAATGTATGGATTAACAATAGCGCTTTGCCGAGCTCGGAGGCCGATTCGAGATCTTTCTCCTTTGATATGATTCCGGGAGCGCAGATTGATAACATCATGATTGTGAAATCGCCTGCGCCTGAACTGCCGGCTGACTTCACCGGAGGATTCGTCAAGATCGCTACTAAGAATATGCCGGGCGAGAACTCTATTCAGGCTAGCTATGGGGTGAATTTCAATACCGAAACTCATTTCCGGCCTTTCACATATTCGAAGGGTGGACCTACGGATTTCCTTGGATTCGATAACAGCTTGCGGCCTACGCGGAGCATTGTTCCATCCACCCGCATCGATAATGCCGACGATGCGCTGGTCACGGCTGTTACGCGCAACGGATTCAATAATGACTGGCTGCTGCACGAACAGAAGCCTATTGCCGACCAACGATTCTCCTTCATGATTAACCGATATGCCAAGGCGGGCAGGGAGGGAAAGCTCGGGCTCACCGCGGCTATCAATTACAGCTATGCTTTCCTCACTTATCACGACATGACCAACGCTCGCTTCGGGATATACAACAAAATGGACGACCTGCCGGAGTATTTCTATAAGTATGCCGACGACCAATATTCTATTACGGCGAAAACGAGCGCTATGCTCAACTTCGCATGGATGATTAACGATAACCATAGGATTGAACTGCGAAACATTTATAATCAATCCGGACGCGACCGATATACTTTTCGCGACGGATGGCGAAACATAAGCTCCAGATACGAACAGCACAAGGAGGAGTATCTATACGCCAGCCGCGGAGTGTATGCGGGACAGCTCTCAGGAACGCACGAGCTGGGCGACGCCGGCAAAACCGACTGGACGCTGGGATACTCCTACGCCGACAAACGCCAGCCCGATCGACGGCAAATCGACCTCGAGGAGGAGGGCGGGCGATACGGCATGAACAGCATCATCCGCGACTTCAACAGTCTCGACGAGAACATGTACTCCATCGGAGCCAATTACAGCTTGCCCTTGAAGCTGGGGAGAATCGAGCCTACGGTGAAGGCCGGACTGTATGCGGGATTCCGCTCACGCTCTTACGGGACAAGGTTCTTTATCTATAAGGCCAGGCTGGGAAATCTGCCGCCTGACTTCCTTTACGGCGATGTGGCTACGGAAATGATGAGGCCCGAATATTTCGAGGCGGGTAAGTTTTATATATCGGATGCTAGCGACAGGACGAATGATTATTCGGGGACGGACTTCCTCGGAAGCGCATACTTCGCCCTCAATCTCCCTCTGGGAAAGTTCAACGTTTATGCCGGACTTAGATACGAGGATAGCCGGATAGCTCTCACCAATCACACGACTATCAACACCGACGCTACCGAAACGTTCGACTACGACCGGGCTAACATCTTCCCCTCTCTTAATACCACTTACAAGCTCGGAGCCAGGAGGCTCCTCAGGTTTGCCTACGGACGATCGGTCAACCGGCAGGAGTTTCGCGAGGTATCGCCCTCCACCTACTACGACTTCGATCTCTTCAGCTACGTCAAGGGGAACAAGAAACTGGAGCCGGCGCAGATTGATAACTTCGATTTCCGGTACGAAATCTATCCCGCATCGGGCCAAATGATCTCCATTGCGGCCTTCTACAAGCGGTTCGTTAATCCTATCGAATGGACTTACATAGATGCCGGAGGCTCATATACCTTCACCTTCGAGAATGCTGGTCGGGCGGATAACTACGGCCTCGAAATCGACATCATCAAGAGCCTCGACGAATGGGGGCTCAAGGACTTCAGCGTGGCCTTCAACGGAGCAGTCATCAGCAGCAACGTTGTCTTCGCCGAAAACAGCATTGAGCACAACAGGCCTATGCAGGGGCAATCGCCATACATCCTTAACCTCGGACTCTTCCGGCAGGGAAAGAATCTCAATGTCGGGCTCATGTATAACATCATCGGCAAAAGAATTGTTGGCATCGGACGAACGGATAACAGCCAGGGAGGAACCATTGACAACAACGTTCCGGATATGTACGAGCTCCCAAGGCATGCCCTCGACCTCTCGCTATCCTACAAATTCAGCAAGCATGTTGAGCTCAGCGCCGGCATACGGGATATTCTCGCTCAGCCGCTCGTTTACAAGCAGTATCCGGAGTTTATCGACGAAAACGGAAAGATTCAGAAGCGCGAACAGACGACCAAGGAGTACAATCCGGGGCGGAATATATCCCTCACCCTCAAAATAACTCTCTAAAAATATTTCAGTAACCTCTTTAAATTTTAAATTATCACAGCATGAAAACAGTTCAGAAGCTATCAGTAGCTATCGCTATGGCAACAGCCATCATCTTCACAGCTTGCGAAAAGAAAGAGAACGATCCGCTTATTCCAAGCCTCTCGCCCGCATCTCTAACTGTCGAAGTGGGCTCGTCGGTCACCTCTGCTATCACGGGAGGCCTCGAACCTTTCACCGCAACAAGCTCCGACCAGGCTAAGGCCTCTGCTAAGGTCGACGGACGAACAGTTACCGTCACAGCCCTTGCCGAAGGGCAGGCAACCATCACCGTCAGAGGCGACGACGGAGGATCGGCGCAAATCGCCGTCACCATCAACCCCAAGCCGGCAAGCGCTCCTAACCTCAGCGCATCGACCGTTGAACTCGAGGTGGGCAGCACGCAAACAGTTACCATCTCCGGAGGAACGCCTGCCTTCACCGCCACCAGCGCTAACACAGCAGTGGCTACCGTGGCCGTCAGCGGAACGACTGTTACCGTCACCGCCGTCGGCGCCGGAACAACTACCGTTACCGTCAAGGGCTCCGACAACGGATCGGCCACCTTCGCCGTAACGGTCATTGAGGAACAAATTCTCTTTGGGCCAAATAAAACCCAATTAGGCAACGGACAGAAATCATTTACCATCACCAAATCTCATACAATCAAGAAGGGTACTTACACCCTCGTCGGATGGATTCATGTATCGGAAGGGGCTACGCTCACTATCGAGCCGGGAACGATCTTCAAAGGCGCCGATCTTAGCTTCGACGGCAGCAAGGCGGCTACCGGATCTACCCTGATCATCCAAAGAGGTGCAAAAATCATAGCCGAAGGCACCGCAACCGAGCCTATCGTCTTTACCTCAGCAGCGCCTAAGGGACAACGACAGGCTACCGACTGGGGAGGCATCATCATCTGCGGCAAAGCGCACAACAACCAGGGCGACCAGGCTACAATTGAAGGCGGAGTGGATGCCATACACGGCGGAAACGACGATAACGACAACTCCGGAGTCCTCAAATACGTGCGCATTGAGTTCGGAGGATACCCCTACGGCCTCGATAACGAGATCAACGGCCTCACGCTCGGATCGGTCGGACGCGCAACAACCATCGACCACGTTCAGGTATCCTACTCAGGCGACGACTCTTTCGAATGGTTCGGAGGAACGGTCAATGCCAAGCATCTCGTGGCCTTCCACGGATGGGACGACGACTTTGATACCGACTTCGGATACTCCGGAAAGCTCCAGTTCCTCCTCGCCGTGCGCGATCCTAAGCTCGCCGACCAGTCGAACTCCAACGGCTTCGAATCCGACAACAACGCCTCCGGATCAACGCAAGAACCCTACACATCGGCCATCTTCAGCAACGTAACCGTCATAGGCCCGCTCGGACAAGATCCGCTCTTCGAAAACAAAACAGCCTACATCAACGGATACGAATGGGGAAGCGCCACCGATGCAGCATTCCCCATACGCACCGGCATCTTCCAGGCCGCAATGCAAATCCGACGCAACTCGCATATCAGCTGCTTTAACTCTGTATTCGCAGGATTCCCCGTCGGACTAATGATCTCTAACGACGGCCGAGGAGATTCGCAAGGAGCAGCCGCACGCGGAGAGCTCATAGTATCAAACGTGGTATTCGCCGGCATGGATCACATCGGAGCCGACGCCGACAAGAAAGATCCAACCGCATGGGCCGGAACCATATCCTCCGGATACTTCACCACCGAAGCCCTACACAACCGCAGCTTCCCCGCCATAGCAGATCTGAAGTTCGTACACCCCATCAGCAAGCGAGCGCCGCTACTCACAGCCGGATATTCGCCTAACGATCCCGACTTCAACCCGCATCTGCAAAGCGGAAGCCCACTGCTCACAGGAGCCGCCTTCACCCACGCCTTCCTCAGCGATCCCTTCTTCACCCCGGTCGACTACATCGGAGCTTTCGGAGGCGCCAACGACAACTGGCTCGAAGGATGGGCGAACTTCGATCCTCAAAATACCGACTATTAAATTCGCTGTTACCTAAACACATTTGTCATATCTTCTAATAGAGTTTTGCTTGTAATCCAGACGCTCCTGCGTACTCCGCCACTAATCCGTGCGGAGTATTGCAGGAGCTTTTTTAGCCGTTTTCGCTTGTAGATACAGACTTTCTCCATAGTGGAGAAACCTTTCAATTATTAAATATAGACTTTCTCCATAGTGGAGAAACATTTCAATTATTAAATACAGGCTTTCTCCACAGTGGAGAAATCTCTCAGTTGTAATATACAAGCTTTCTCCATAGTGGAGAAAGCTTTCAATTGTAATATACAGGCTTTCTCCACAGTGGAGAAAGCTTTCAATTGTAATATACATACTTTCACCATAGTGGAGAAAGCTCTCAGTAGTAATATACAAGCTTTCTCCATAGTGGAGAAAGCTTTCCATTATAAAATACAAGCTTTCTCCATAGTGGAGAAAGCTTTCAAT
>JAITHO010000056.1 GCA_031279915.1 Tannerellaceae bacterium | reverse complement strand
GCGCGCATATTGCTGGAGACGGCCTTCGGCAAAGTTCTTACCGCATCCTCGCCCGATCTTGCGATGAACATGCTCCGCAAGGAGGAGGTCGACGTTGTTTTGCTCGACATGAACTTCTCTGCCGGCATTAATTCGGGCAACGAAGGATTATACTGGCTCGCGGCTATAAAGGATGCGCATCCCTCCGTGCAGGTCGTACTCTTCACCGCATACGCCGACATCGGCCTGGCCGTGCGAGGGATGAAAGAGGGTGCGGCCGACTTCATCGTCAAGCCCTACGACAACGAATACCTCGTGGCCACCCTCCGCAAGTGTATCTCTCCGCGATCTTCGGCCTCCAAAGGCAACAGGGCTGAGAGCGGCGGATTCTTCTGGGGCGAATCGGAGACTATGCAAAGATTACGGACGCTCGTCGAGAAAGTAGCCCACACCGACGCCAATATCCTCATCACCGGCGAGAATGGTACCGGGAAGGAAATGCTGGCGCGCGAGATCCATGCCCTGTCTCCGCGGCACAGCAAGCCTTTGGTGACGGTCGACATGGGAGCGGTATCCGAAACCCTGTTCGAGAGCGAGCTCTTCGGGCATGTGAAGGGGGCCTTCACCGATGCGCGCTCCGATCGTCCGGGCAAGTTTGAGGCTGCAGCCGGCGGAACGCTCTTCCTCGACGAGATAGGCAACCTCCCCGTCCATCTCCAGTCGAAACTGCTGACCGCCCTTCAGAGCCGTAGCGTTACTCCTTTGGGAAGCAACATGGAGGTAAGGATAGACATCCGTCTTGTTTGCGCCACTAACAGGAATCTGCCGGACATGGTTCGATCGTCTATGTTCCGCGAAGATTTGTTCTACCGCATCAACACCATAGCGATAGAGATTCCTCCGCTGCGCGATCGCCCTGAGGATATCGTTCCCCTCTCGGAGCTCTTCCTCAAGCGATATGCCTCGGCCTACCGCAAAACTTCGGTCAGGCTGAGCGACGAAGCGAGCGCGAAGCTGGCCGCCTGCGTTTGGCGCGGCAATGTTCGCGAGCTCCAACATACCATAGAGAAGGCTGTCATCATTGCCGACACCAATCTCCTCGGCCCCGAGTGTTTCGACATGCCTGCCCAAAGCTCTCCGGCAAGCCTCCGGCTTGACTCTGCCGACACTCCCGCTACTACTCTGGAAGAGATGGAGTACGTAATGATAAAGAACACTATGGATCGCTTCGGAGGGAATCTGACTTTGGTTGCCGGACAGCTTGGCATCTCCCGTCAAACGTTATACAACAAACTGAAGCGATACGGGCTCTGATAAATCATCCTACCCTTAAACCGTTTGAATCCCTTAATCCTTCGCCTTGTTCTACTGCTGTCGCTTACGGTAGCGCTTACGGCTCTGCTCATCATGCAAAGCTGGGTTACGGCCGGCTTTGTGTTTCCGCTATGGATATACTCCCTCAGGCTGATATGGAGGCTGTACGGGCATAATGCGGAGAAGGTTGCCTTCATTCTGGATGCCATCGAAAACTCCGATCATACGGTGAAGTACGATGAGCGTCGACCGCATTCGTCGGATCGCCAGGTAAACGCCTCCCTTAATCGCATCACCGGCATACTCCGGCAGGCCAAGATGGATGCCGTTCAGCAAGAGAAGTATTACGAGCTGATCCTGAACAGCGTCAGCACCGGAATCCTGGCCGTAGACGACAACGGATACATCTTCCAGGCCAATCATGGAGCCTTGCGGCTGCTCGGCCTCTCGGTTCTGACGCACTGCAAGCAGATCAGCCGCATCGACGCCCGCCTGGCCGACCTCATCGAGCATATCCAGGCCGGCAGCAAGCAGCAGGTGTCGTTCGGCAACGAGCGCGGCACGGTTCATCTGTCTATCCGGGTATCCGAGATGAGCTTGCGCGACAAGCACGTCCGCATCCTTGCCATCAACGACATCAACAGCGAGATGGAGGAGAAGGAGATCGACTCCTGGATCCGCCTTACTCGGGTTCTCACCCACGAGATAATGAACGCCATAACGCCTGTCACATCCCTTAGCGATACCCTTCTCACGCTCGACGGCAGCGCATCGCCCGAAATCCGTGCCGGCCTGGAAACCATCAGCGCAACAGGCAAAGGCCTAATCGCCTTCGTGGAATCCTATCGCCGATTCACCCACATCCCAACGCCCCGACCCTCATTGTTCTACGTTCGCCCCTTCGCCGAGCGCATGCAGCAGCTCGCCACACATCAGAACAACTATCCCAACATCAGCATCAAGGTCGACGTAGAGCCAGCCGACCTCATCGTCCATGCCGACGAGAACCTGACGGCCCAGGTGACCCTTAACATCATCAAGAACGCCATGCAAGCCATAGAAGCAGACGCTCCCTCCGGCATCATCAGCATCAAAGCCCGCTGTAACGACGACGAATCGATCTTCATCGAGATAAGCAACAATGGCCCGGCTATCCCTCCCGAAGTGGCCTCGCAGATCTTCATCCCCTTTTTCACCACAAAGGAAGGAGGCAGCGGCGTAGGTCTGTCGGTTTCGCGCCAAATCATGCGCCTGCACGGAGGAAGCCTAACGCTCGTCCATTCTGCCGCCGGACCTGCCTTCGTGATGGCCTTCCCCTGATTGCTGCAATCGAAGCAAGCCAACCACTATACTCCAGGCTCCGCAAAACAAATGGTTTGGGGCAAAGCTGCTATCGTCTGTCAAAAAACCGGTTTGGAACCAAGCTGGCCGCTATCTTCTGCCCAAAAAAAATTACTCCTACTTCGAAAAGGAGGAGTAATCAAGTAAAAACAACTATATCTTAACCAAAAAACAAGCGAAAACCATCGCCTTGTCAGATCGGTCACAAAGATATACAAACGGACGAATAAAAGTATATGCGAGCAAGAAAAAAACGCATTTCGATCTACATCGCTATACTCGTCCGGAGGTTTATTCTTTGGGGAGAATTTCGTTGATGAATCCGAGCGTGCCGAAGGTGGTTCGCCTTTGGACGTAGTATGCCCACAGCAGGCTTTTGTTCATGATTTCCGGTATGGAGGCGAGTTTGGTTTGCCTCAGGTTGGCGAAGCGGGCTTTGCGATAGTTGGCTTTGATGCGACGAAATTCGCGGTGCGCTTTGAGTATGGCTCGCGCGTCGTCTCTATTTCCTTTGATGAAGAATTGAACGGCGGCTATCCGGTCGAGCAGGTATCGCATGAAGAGCACGAATCCGAGCTGCCTCGCTGGCATATTCTTGTAGATCATCAGGAGGTTGTTGCGAAAATTGAGGTAGGTTTTGTGTGGGTTGCTTACGTTGAGGGTTCCGCCGCCTTTGTGGTAAACGTAGGAGGCGTTGGTGTACACAATTCTGTGGCCGCGGCATCTGAGTCTCCAGCAGAAGTCGATTTCTTCCTGATGTGCGAAGAAGGATTCGTCGAGTCCGCCTTCTTTTTTGTAAGCTGCGGTTCTGACGAAGAGGCATGCTCCGGAGCCCCAGAGGAGGTCGATGTTGCGGTCGTATTGTCCGTAGTCGAGCTCCAGCGTATCGAAAATTCTTCCGCGGCAAAATGGGTATCCAAAGCGGTCCATGAATCCACCTGCGGCTCCGGCATATTCAAAGGCTCTGCGTTTAGAGTAGGATCGTATTTTGGGCTGCACGCAGGCGACGTCGGGGTTGCTTTCGAGGATATCGAGAGGTGGCTTGAGCCATCCTGGGGTAACTTCGACGTCGTTGTTGAGCAATACGGCGAAGGGAGTGGTGATTTTACGCATGGCCTGGTTATAGCCTTCGGCAAAGCCCAGGTTTTTCTCGAAAGTTATCAGGCCGACGGTGGGGAACTGCGTCCGTAGCAATTCGAGGGAATCGTCGGTGGAGCCGTTATCGGCCACTATCACCTCGGATAGCATCTGCGGCGAATTGTTAACGACGGAGGGGAGGAATGTTTCGAGCAGTTCTTTTCCGTTCCAATTCAATATTAATACGGTTATTCTTTTGTAGAACATATCTTTTGTTGTTTTGTGTTACCGGGTATGTTTCCATCGTTTGTGCGTCCATAGCCATTGTGACGGGTTCCGAAGGATGGTTTGTTCCATAAGTTGCGCGTATTTTTCGGTTATAAAGTATTCGGGGGTTTCGCGTGGAGCGCTTGTGATTTCTATAAACTCCACTGTATAAAATCCGCGTCGCACTTGCTTCACATCGGCAAAGATAACAGGCAAGTTGAGTTTTTTTGCAATGCGCTCGATGCCGTCGAGGAAGGCTGTATCCTGCTTGAGGAAGGTGGTTCGATAGTTGATGTTTTTCGGGCTTGGCGTTTGGTCGGCAAGAATGGCTACGATGGATCGAATGCCGCTTTGCTTGAGCCTGATGATTCCGCGAAGGGTTTCGCTCTTTTTGATTCCTTTGGCTCCGAAGCGGGTGCGCAGCTTGATATACAAGCGGTCGACGGCTGTGTTCGATAAAGGGCGATAGATTTGCCATACGCATGCATTCTCAAAGAATGCTCCGCCGGCTGTGCACCATTCCCAATTGCCTACATGCCCCGTTGCCATCAGGATGCAGGAGTGTCCGCTGTTCATCAGCTTGTCAACGAGCTGCGGATTGAGGAAGCGCATCCGCCGGCGGATTTCCTCAGCCGAGATTGTGGCCATCTTGACTGTCTCTAAAATATACTCGGCAAAGTGTCGATAGAATGCTTTCTCAATATGCCTGAGCTCCCTTGCGTCGAGATCAGGAAAGGATGCTGCCATGTTGGCGCGCACAACCTTGCGTCGATAGCCCAGTATGTAGTATATAATAAGGTACAGAGCGTTGGAATAAAGGTATAGCCACCATAAGGGGAGTATGGAATAGGCAAGTACGCACAGATATAATAATATGTATAGTATACGGTTCATCTGATTCTGCAAGTAAGGGCCGAGCCTGCCGCGTTGCAAGGCAGCAGATCGACCGGCGTAATGCGATTGGCCAGCGACAGATCGTAGGGCGTTTCCACTTTCACGTAATTAGCCGTAAATCCATGCATCATCTTCCCGCGCCTGGCATGCTCGAACAATACCTGAGCCTGCGTTCCGACAAATCTATTGCAGAAGGCGGCAAGCTTATGCACCGAAAGCTCGATGAGCCGCTTGCTGCGAAGCCTTTTTTCGGCTGGCGACACAATGGGAGTGATGTCGAGGGCGGCTGTGTTGTCGCGTTCGGAATATGTGAAAACATGTAGCTGAGATATGTCGAGCTCCTCGATGAAGGCAAAGGATTCGTCGAACAATGCTGCCGTTTCGCCTCTCATGCCTACAATCACATCTACTCCGATGAAGGCCTCCGGCAATGTTTCACGTATCTTCTCAATCCTGCGACGGAACAAATCCGTTGTATAGCGCCTTCTCATCAATCGCAGTACCGCGTCGCTACCACTTTGCAGAGGAATATGGAAATGCGGAGCGAATCGACGGCTGCCGGCAACAAAGTCGATAAGCTCGTTGCTAAGCAGATTGGGTTCGACCGACGAGATGCGATAGCGCTCTATTCCCTCCACAGCATCTAGCGCCCGCAGCAGATCTGTAAAAGATTCGGATGTTGATTTGCCGAAGTCGCCAATATTCACTCCCGTGAGCACAATCTCCTTCCCGCCTCTGCGAGCCGCCTCTTCAGCCTGACTGACGAGCGAGGCTATATCGCCGTTCCTGCTTCGCCCGCGCGCTTGGGGAATGGTGCAGTAGGAGCAATGATAATCGCATCCGTCTTGCACTTTAAGGAAGTGCCTCGTGCGATCGTCGGCAGAGCAGGATGGGGTAAATGCGCTGAGGACGGCCGTCGGGCTCACGTCAATCCGGTTGGCCGCCCCTCCGTCTACGTAGCGCAGGATGTCGAGCTTGTTAGCCGTTCCCAGAACCAGGTCGACCCCCTCAATGGCAGCCGCTTCCTCCGGCTTGAGCTGAGCGTAGCATCCCGTTACAACCACGAAGGCCTCCGGATGCTGCCCCGCAATACGTCGGATGGCCTGGCGGCATTTCTTGTCGGCAGCCTCAGTAACCGAGCAAGTGTTGATCACACAAAGGTCAGCCTTCTCCGATCCTTTGGCTCGCCTGATACCGCGTTCGTCGAATAGCTTCGCAATGGCGGAAGTTTCCGCAAAATTCAACTTGCAGCCCAAAGTGTAGAAGGCCGCCCTTTTATCTTCAAAAATCCTTTGATCTGTCATTCTGATAATGTTATATCGACAAAGATATGGTTCATCCGCAGAATGTATTGTTTCTATCGCACATTTTGCCGAAAGCATTACACACGGAAGCCCAAATTTCAACTACAAGTGCGCGTCGATTTGTAAGCGATGTGTAATAATTTCAGCTCTCTAATACCAAATCGGCGCAAACAGGCAAGCCATCTAAGATCTTAGACGCTCTGCCTGGACTTCTCAACGAACCGTCTAAGATCTTAGACAGTCTGCCTGAACTTCTAAACAAACCATCTAAGATCTTAGACAGTCTGCCTGGACTTTGAAACGAACCATCTAAGATCTTAGACGCTCTGTTTTTATCCATCCTCCACATAAAGAACTCTGGCTAATAATCCCTGTTTTTGATATTGTTGACTATTTCGGTTAAATATCTCTTTTTGTCGAGACCGACACCTATGTTATTAATATTTGTTTCTGCTTTTTGAAAGTACTCGTTGATAAGATTTTCCGAATCTTCTTTTACATGCAGAGTGTCAAATATTTTTTTGACGGCGCGAACCTTTTCGTTTCCATCAAATATCTCAACATTCAGCCAATGTATCAATTGGGCCTTCAATTCAGGCGTAGCTTTTTCTAATGCTCTTATAAGAAGGAATGTTTTTTTGTTTGAAACAATATCATTACCTAATTGCCCTTTTTTAAATTTTTCGACGTTTCCGTAGGTGTCCAAAAAATCATCTTGGAGTTGAAAAGCCATGCCTAAATTAATCCCCAAATTGTAAAAATTGTCGCATTCTTCACTACTTGCAGAGGCAAGAAATGCCCCCGTTTTTAAACTTGCAGCCAACAATACAGAGGTTTTTAATTTTATCATTTTCAAGTATTCTTGCACGGAAACATCTAACCTTCTTTCAAAATCCATATCATATTGTTGCCCCTCACATATCTCTATTGCAGTTTGAATAAAAATCTCTAAAACCTCGAAATTCCGGACTTTGGTAACACGTTCAAGAGCAAGAACCGACATTGCATCACCCGACAAAATAGCAATATTTGTGTCCCATTTTTTATAGACAGTTTTTTGGCCTCTCCGTTCCAGCGATTTGTCCATAATGTCATCGTGGATAAGCGTAAAATTGTGAAAGGTTTCTATTCCAATAGCGGCCTCAATAACATCTTCGTATTTCCCTCCAAACATTTCAGCAGCCATTATACATAATACAGGGCGAATACGCTTGCCGCCAGAATTTAATGTATATCTAATCGGAGAGTATAAGTTTTTTGGCTCTGTACCAAAATCTAATTTTGCAATGTCCGAATTAATTCTGTCCGACAATCGTTGTATGTAATCCATAATATTTAGTTTTTTATGATCAATTATTGGGTAATTGCTCGCTTATTTTTCCAAGCCTTCTTTCTCGATTCTGATATGCTATTATTGCCTCATAAAAGTCGTTTTCCGAAAAGGCCGGCCAATAAATATCAGTGAAATAAAGTTCCGAATATACTGATTCGTAAAGCAGAAAACCGCTAAGTCTTTGCTCTCCGCTTGTTCTAATAATCAATTCAGGGTCAGGAATATTTTTTGTGGAAAGATATGATGAAAACAACATCTCGGTTATATCTGTTTTGTTTATCTTATTTTGTTTATAGTCTTCCGCAATATTTATTACGGCATTAATTATATCCCATCTGCCGCCATAATTCAGAGCGACATTGAACACAATTCCATTATTGTTCTTGGTAAGTTCTATGGCATCATTAATTCCTTTTTGAACACTTTGGGAGAACTTTTGAATATCTCCAATAATGGTTATTTTAACATCAGATTCGTGGAGTTCTTTTATTTCTGATTTAAGCGCAACTAAAAAAATATCCATTAAACCGGATACTTCGTCTTGCGGACGACTCCAATTTTCGGTAGAGAAAGCATAAACTGTAAGGTATTTTATTCCTATATTTCCTGCACATCTTAATATGTTTTTCAGAGTATCTACTCCTGCTTTATGACCAAAAAGACGTGATTGTCCTTTTTCTTTAGCCCAACGACCATTGCCATCCATTATTATTGCAATGTGGGTTGGTAATTTTTCTTTGTTGATTTGTTTTTCCATAACCGTATATATGTATTCATGCTTTTATTTTTGCATATTAGTTATTCTTATTTTTATTCATCTAGTTTAATTTACTTCAACTCAATCGTTAGAACTGCATTTCCAAAAACATTGTATTGTTATGGGCAAAGCGGTAACAATATGACAATCGCAAATGTACAAATAATCGCAATTTGTAAGCCCACCTGCCGGAGCAAGCTTAAGGTTTGCCATGCAAGTTATCGGCTAGCGTGACACGACTTGCCAAGGATGTTTTAACTTTGCGGCAAGCGTGACGGGATAGGGGCAAGGGTGTTTATCCTATCCAATGTACATGCACAACTTTAAATCATAATATAGTATCAACATGAAAACAGAAAATCTTCCAATGCAACCAACTTTCCATGCCGGCGACATCGCTCTTATTAATCAAATCATCAATACTAACGGACTTGGCTGGACCGAGGCTCCGACAGACGGTTCTTGTATTCCCTGCGACTGGATCGTTGAGTGGAACGACGCTACGCCTAAGCGGATAACCGGACTGCGTATCTTTCAACAACATTTGACGGGGAAGCTTGATGTTTCGGGACTAACGAAGCTGCAAGTGCTTTGGTGCCGCGACAATAAACTGGCGGAACTGATGGTCTCGGGATTGACGGCGCTCCAAAAGCTTTACTGCCACTCCAACGAACTGAACGAGCTGAACGTTTCGGGATTGACGGCTCTGCACACGCTTAGCTGCGCTTACAATCAACTGACGGAGCTGAACGTTTCGGATTTGACGGCTCTGCAAACGCTTAACTGCAGCTACAACGAAATTACCGAGCTGAACGTTTCGGGATTGATGATGCTGCAAACGCTTGACTGCTTTAATAACCTGCTGGCGGCGCTGAAGGCTTCGGGATTGACGGCGATGCAAGAGCTTAGATGCAATGACAATCTGCTGACGGAGCTTGATCTCTCGGGATTGACCGCGCTGCAGGAGCTTAGGTGCGATGACAATCTGCTGACAGAGCTCGATCTCTCGGAACTAACTGCACTGGAAGAACTTTCCTGTGCTGAAAACCAACTTACCGAGCTAAAGGTTTCGGGATTATCGAATCTGCGGGCGCTGCACTGCCCTCACAACCAGCTTACCGAGCTGAATCTGTCGGGATGCATCGCTCTTACGGCTGCAAGTTCGGTGGATTGCTCCGACAACTACATGTTCTCAACGGCCGATGTAAGCGGCTGGATTGGCGGGCCGGAATGGAAGATGGAAACTGATACGGATACTGATTATTGAGAAGCTTTCAATCAAAAATGCGATCAATGCCTCGTCCTGAATCGGAGGGATGGTCGCGGAGGTATTCGCCTCTGCGGTCGGAGCAGGGATTGGCGTATACCGGAGGTATGATGAAGTTTTCGGTTTCCGAATATCCGAGCGCTTTGTTGGCGTACACTTTCTGCATATAGAGGGCGTATATGGGAAGCGCCATGCTGGCTCCCTGGCCTTCGGTCATGCGATCGAAGTGAATGGAGGGATCTTCGCCGCCTACCCAGCAGCCGCTAACGAGGCTTGGGGTGAAGCACATGAACCAGCCGTCGGAATTGTCTTGCGTCGTTCCGGTTTTGCCGCCCATCGGGGCCCGAAGGTTATAGCGATAGCGTACGCGGCTGCCGGTTCCTCCGTTCATTACGCCCTGGAGCATGTTGAGCATCTTGTAGGTGGCGGCGGGGGTGAGCACGTCATAAGTTTGGGGAGTGAATGTGGCGACGGTTTTTCCGTAGAAGTCTTCGATGCTGGTAACGTAGAGGGGTTCAACGCGCATGCCTCCGTTAACGAAGGTGGAGTATCCGCCTACCATTTCGCTCACGGATATCTCTGCCGGCCCAAGGCATAGGGATACCACCGGATCAATATTCCCTTTCATGCCGAACGAGTGCAGCAGATTGACCAGCGTGTATGGCGATAGCTGCTTCATCAGCGCGGCTGTAACCCAGTTCGAGGAGTGCTGGAGGCCCCATTGTATCGTTACGGGCTCGCCTACTCGTTCGCTGCCTGAATTGCGGGGCGTCCAGGGCACGCCGTTCTCGTCGGTTAGGGTTTGGGGCTCGTGGATCACCTGGTCGCAAGGGCTTATGCCTTCGAGCATGGCTAGCGAATAAAAGAAGGGCTTCATGGTGGAGCCGATCTGCCTCCGTCCGCCCGTAACCATGTCGTACTGGAACTTGGTGTAGTCGATGCCGCCAACGTAGGCCTTCACATGCCCTGTGTGCGCATCCATCGACATGAAGGCTGTTCGCAGGAATGACTTATGGTATCGGATGGAATCCCATGGCGACATGATTGTGTCTATTGTTCCGTTCCAGGAGAATACGTTCATGTCGACTGGGGTTTTGAATATTCGCCGGATATCTGCTTCGGATGCTCCGTTTTTGCGCAAATCGCGATAGCGTTCGGTTTGCTGCATGGAGCGCGTCATGATGAGCTCTACGTCTTCGGGCTTGAGGGTTCGGGCGAAGGGGGCATAGCTGCGGCCTTCTTTTTCGGCGAAGAACTTGGGCTGCAGGTCGGTTGAGAGATGTTCGCGAACGGCTTCTTCGGCATATTGCTGCATGCGGGAGTTGATGGTGGTATGAATCTTGAGGCCGTCGGTGTAGATGTTATAGTTGGAGCCGTCGGGCTTGCGGTTCTTGTTGCACCAGCCGTAGAGGGGGTTGGTTTCCCAGGCGAGGGAGTCTTCGGTGAATCGTTGCTTTTGCCACGAATTGGGATAGTTGTTCTTGTCGGGCTTTGATGCTGTCATTACCATTCGGAGGTACTCGCGGAAGTAGGTTGCTTGTCCTTCCTTATGATCCATTTTTGATATTCTGAGCGTTAGTGGCAGTTGGGAGAGTGAGTCGCGCTGCTGCTCGGTGATGTATCCGGCTTTTTGCATCTGCGAGAATACAACGTTGCGCCGTAGCCGCGATCGCTCGGTGTATCGTATCGGATTATAATATGATGGGTTTTTGCACATGCCTATGAGGGTTGCGGCTTCTTCGGGTCGTAGTCTCTTGGGGATGGTTGAGAAGTATACGTGGGCGGCTGATTGTATGCCGACGGCATTGTATAGGAAGTCGAATTTATTGAGATACATATTGATGATCTCTTCTTTGGTATACGATCGTTCGAGCTTGACGGCTATTACCCATTCTATTGGTTTCTGCAGCAAGCGTTCGGTCCATGTTCGAGCGCTGGGCGAGTATAGCTGTTTGGCGAGCTGCTGGGTGATGGTGCTTCCGCCGCCGCCGCTTTTCTGGAAGAGCAGCCCGCGCTTGATTACGGCTCGCAGCAGCCCGTAGGCATCAACGCCGCTATGCTTGGCGAAGCGGATGTCTTCGGTGGAGATTAGGGCTGTGACAAGGAAGGGCGAGAGGTTGTTGTATTCTACTAATATGCGGTTGTCTTGGCTGCGGGCATAGCTTCCGAGCACTATATCATCGCTCGACAGCACGAGCGAGGCGAACTTGTCGATGGGATTGTTGAGCTGTTCTACCGCCGGCATATATCCTATCGAGCCGTTTGCTATGGCTTTAAACAGGTATACGATTCCGATTATTGCGGTTGCATATAGAGCCCAAAATACTATTATGATTCTCTTCTTGATGTTCTTTTTCATTCGAATTGTATCTAAAAATGGTTCGTGATATTTACCGCCAAGGCTTGTTTTTTCGGATTATCAGAATCGGAATCCGAGTATTTCCCGCACTTCTTTTATTGTTTGCGAGGCTCCGGCGCGGGCTTTTTCGAGGCCGATGCGCGCTACGCGTTCGAGCTCGGCTTCGTTGGATGATATTTGGATGATGCGTTCGCGGATGGGAGCGCAAAAGAGGTTGATGTCGTAAGCCAGCTGCTTCTTAAGGTCGCCGTAGCTTATCGTGCAGCGGTTGTATTGTTCGTTGAAGTATTGGTATGTATCGCGTTCGGCAACGAGATCGAGCAGTGCGAATAGGTTGGCCACGGCTTCGGGCTTGGGGCTGTTGGGCTCCTTAGGGCCGGCATCGGTAACGGCTTTCATTATCTTTTTCTTGATGGTTTTTTCGTCGTCGGCCAGATATATTGCGTTGCCTTCGCTTTTGCCCATTTTCCCTGAGCCGTCAAGGCCGGGCACTTTTACGGCTTTCTCGGAGAAGTGGAATGAGGCGGGTTCGGGAAAATAATTTGTTTCATACATGATGTTGAAACGCCTGGCGAATTTCCGGGCCATTTCCATGTTTTGCTCCTGATCTTTGCCGACGGGCACGTGCTGGGCTTTATGTATCAATATATCGGCGGCCATGAGGCAGGGATAGGTGAGCAATCCGGCATTGATATTGTCGGGCTGCTTGCGGGCCTTTTCTTTGAAGGATGTGACGCGCTGGAGTTCGCCCAGATAGGCGTTCATGTTCATGTATAGGTATAGTTCAAGGGTTTCGGTCAGGTCGCTTTGCACGTAGATGGTTGCAACTTCGGGGTCTATGCCGCATGCGAGATATTCGGCAAGGATGGTTTTAACGCTTTGCTTGATGTTTTCGGGACGGGGATGGGTGGTTAGAGAATGCCAGTCGGCGATGAAAAAGTAGCAGCGATAAGAGTGCTGCATATTAACGAAGCTTCTGACGGCTCCGAAGTAGTTTCCTAAATGTAAATTACCGGTGGGTCTGATTCCGCTCAATACGATTTCCATAATTCCATATATTATTGTTCATGCGGCAAAGGTAGTTTTTTCGTCGCAGAGTTGAAACGGCCTTGCCATCGGCCTTCAGGGCAAGCTTAGATCTAAGCCGCGAGGCTTATCCGCCCCATTCCATCTCGCCCTGACTTTTCAAAGAATTTAATAGCCTCCAAATCCTCCCCGACGGCCCGTCGCATGTCTTGTTGTTTCCTTAAAAAATATTTCTCGGCAGACCAACACAAGCGTGTAACGGCCAATTTTTTTCCGGCGCCCCATCACAAGCCTTGTAATTTCCCCAAATTTTTCCGACGGCCCGTTACAAGCCTTGTAATTTCTCCAAATTTTTCCGACGGCCCGTTACAAGCTTTGATTTTTCGCCAACCGATTCTCCGGAAGCTTTTACATCGTCGTAGACGACTCCAGAGGTTTCCGGGAGGCCATTACAAGCTGTTACTTTTCGCCAGGTTTTCCAGACGGGCCACTGAAACAGTTTCAGTTTCTCCAAATTTTCCAGACGGGCCGCTGAAACAGTTTCAGTTCCTTGAAATTTACCAGGCAAACCTCCACAACAGTTTCGGTACCTCCAAATTTTCCAGACGGGCCACTAAAACAGTTTCAGATTCTCCAAATTTTCCAGACGGGCCGCTAAAACAGTTTCAGTTCCGTCGTTTTTTTCAGACGACGCTTCCAAAACTCTGTTGGCGATTCAAAGGCTTTCGGCGACCCACTGCAAACTTGCAACGGAGGGCGGGAAAAAATTCTGCAGGCTAAAGCAAATGCATCTGAGCCGAGATCAACACCGCAAAACGATACCCCAAAGAACTCATTACAAGCCGGGTCTTACAGCCGCCCATGCTTTGCTATCGCATTATATACCCCCAGAGTTTTCTCAGCTATCGCATTCCAATCGTAACGTTCCAGATTATACTCGCGCTTTGCGTAAGGTAGCCGGAGTTTAGCGTCAATGGCTTCGCACAGGCTGTCGGAGCAGGCTTCGGAGTAATGAAAATAGCAGTCGGCCGGCAACTGCACTTCAAGGTTTGCGGGAATATCGCTGGCCAGAACGGAGAGCCCGTAGCTCATTGCTTCGAGCAAAGCGATAGGCATACCCTCATTACGTGAAGGCAGTACGAAGAGGGCTGCGTGAGTATAGAGTTGCGCAAGTTGCTGTCCGTATACGTGCCCGGCAAAGATTACTCGACCCGATGCGGCGCTCTTTTGCAACTGCGCATAATATGTATTTTGCCCTTCCACTCCGCCGGCAATAACAAGATGATAGGATGCGAACTTGCCTTTCTCGAAAGAATCAATCAGGCAATCGAATCCTTTTTCCGGCGTGATGCGACCAACAGCCAGGATATATTTATTTGTCTTTACGCCCAACGATTTCAGATAATCCATCTCAGGGGTGAGCGCCGGAGGTTCAATGCCGTTGGGGATAAAGCATGATTTGGCCTGTATGCGCGGGCTGAACTTCTTTAGCTGCATCTCGCTTACGAAAATCACAGCATCTGACGTTGCTAAGGCAATCTTTTCGCAAAGCCGCAAAAGAATTTTGGCTAAGATGTGCCACTTATCGTGCTCATAGTTGGGGCTGTGATATGTCAGGACTACTTTGATCCCCATAAGCTTGAGTATTGGCGCAAACAATCCTGGCCCGATGTTGTGGATATGCACAATTTGTGGACGAAGAAACATATTGCAGAACGCCGACAGCATCGAATGAATTAAAGCCTCTACTCCGGTAATGCGTGTGGAGGGCAGGTCAACAAAGCGAATATTTGGATATGTCGCGTTAGAGCTGGCTATGTAGGGCTTCCTTCGAAAAACGGTAATGCGACAATCCTTCAGCAGGGGATAAATACATTCGCAGTGTTTCTCTACGCCGCCTTGTACAAATGGAAATCCTCTTATGCCAAATACGCCAACTCGCATCTCATCACCATTGAATGTCTTTACCGCGGGCAATACGTATCTTGTTACGAATGATCCAAAGTATGGGGATCCAAGGCCGACGGAGCATGTCGTGCCGCTCGGTAACAACAAAGGCACAGTTTCGATCGCAGGCTTTCACCCTCTTGCCCATTTCCTTCGCCTTCTCAGAGCTCATTATGTTTTCAAATGAATCCTCCTTAATGTTTCCGATAATCCATTCCTCCTCCGAACCATTGCATGGAGTGACGTTTCCCCAGGGATCGATGAAAAAGAAGTCGTCGAGAGCCCCGCAGGGCGGACGATAGCCACTTTTGTCGCCACGCAAACGCTGGTGAATACTTTTGTTGAAAAAGGCACGGGCATAATCTTTTAGTTTGTTTTTCAAACCTCTTCGCTTAGATGTAAGCAGAGCTTTCACAAAAAGATCATGCTGATGCAGCGCCTCTTCGCTAACAATCCGGTTATCATTTTTATGGAAGTACCATGAGTTATGCACCACCGAGTTGCCGAGTTCCACTTCCAGCGCTACGCAGAGGTCATAAAGGTGAATCAAGTCTTTGTAGTTGTCGGGAGATATAACAACTGAGAAGCCAATGTTTTTACACTTGCTCTTCTTTAACTCCAACATAGTACGGAGGGCATGATCAAAACCATTTTTGATACCTCGCTTGGCATCATTCAGCGCAGGGAGGCCTTCCAGACTTACTCTAATAAGGATTTTGGGATATTTATTAGCCAGCGCAACTATCTTTTCCGTATGATAACCGTTTGTACTCAGTTCCAACAATGAGGCTTTAGGGTAGAGAATACGGAAGATGTCGTCAATATCTTCCCGTATGGTAGCTTCCCCTCCGGTAATGTTAATGCGAAGGCCGGCCGGAAGTTTTTCATAATATGTGTAGTCTATCTCCTCTGTCTTTCGAGTAGGGTTGTTCCATATATTACACATGTTGCACTTGGCATTGCACCGGAATGTGGTGATAAGGCTGCCTTGAACAATATTTTTCATCTTGATATGCTTTTGGAATTTATAAATAATGATTATACATGTAAGCAGGCGCTCGTAATAGCGGTCGGGAGAGAATCTTTCTTGAGCCTGCGCTGCCATTTCCTGATCAGGAAACGGCATTGTCCAAGCTTGCTTAATACTTTTTTCCAAGCTTTCGGGATTCCCTGCCTCAAACAAAGCTCCATTCACGCCTTCGACAATCAGTTCCGGAATCCCTCCTATCCTTGCGCCTATAACAGGGGTGCCAAGGCAGAGCGATTCGATTATGCTGAGCGGATTGTTGTCGTAACATATAGACGGCATCACCGAAAAGCGGGCGCGCTGCACAACCGGCAGTAGCTGCTCGTGCGGCATCTGTCCCATAAATTCTATATGCTGGGGATACTGCTTTAAATCGTCTGCCGGCTTGCCGCCGCCTATCACTTTCAGCCGGTACGGAAGCTGGGAGGCTACGTTGAGCAGCAGATCAATGCCTTTCTCGGCCGACAGCCGGCCAACGTAGCAGTAGTAATCCTCCTTCGAGGTACAGGCCGGCGCTTTTATATCCGTAAAGTTCGGCAAGACAGCTATGCGCTCCGGATTAAATCCGGCTGCCGTCATTTTCTCTTTCAGGAACAAACTTGGACTGATAAAGCAATCCGTCAGGCGTTCCAGCTTCCTACGGTTCCAGTAGGCAGCTTCCATCCATGCCAGCAGGCTGGCCGCGCGACTGTTCTTCATGCATCGATGCTTTAAAACAGGGAACTTGCTGCGGAAGCAAAGTTCGCAGGGGCGTCCGTTGCGCAAACAATTGTAGGCCGGACAAATCAGCTTGTAGTCGTGCATAGTCCAGACAAGGCTGACGCCTTTCTTTCGGGCCACATTAGCCACAACCGGTGATAGATAGGAATGGATATTGTGCAGATGAACCACATCGGGGCGAAAATCATCGAGGATGCTGGCGAACGCCTTAGCTACCTCGCGCGGAGCAAACAAACGGCTTGCCGCCCGCATCTTGGCCCGTATACCTGCGCCGGAAAAAGATATCTCGCTCGGAAAGTAGCTCTCCCACGGCGAAGGAAGATTCAAAGGATGACGCATGCTGAACACTGCCACCTCATGCCCTTTAGACTTCAGCAGCTGCTCTGTGCCAAGTACAACTATGCAGTCGCCTCCCCGTGGATAGTAAAACTTGTTGACTAATAAAATCCGCATCGTTAATGACTTTGTGCTCGTGGTTTCTTCTTTATATAATATTTGATTTTATCTAATAACGGAATATCAATTCGGCGGTTGAGTTGCCTTGGCGGGCGCTTGCATTTCAGTCAGTATTAGTCCGGCGAACATCATGGTGAAGAATCCCCGGTAAGATATGAACGTAGCATCGGCTATTCCATCAATAGCCAGATAGCCTGCAATCAGCAGTATGATGTAGAACAAGGCCTTGTTGCGCTCCGTTCCGGTTATATA
>JAITHO010000049.1 GCA_031279915.1 Tannerellaceae bacterium | reverse complement strand
CCCGACCTCACGGACATTTATGCGGCGATTGATCTGATTCGGTTCACTACGATCCAGATTCCGCAATCGGCTGCTAATACTGAGACCGAGGTGCGTGCGTGGTTGGAGGAGTATCTCCGTCAGCAGTTCAATAACCTGCACTATTACGTCTCGGTGACCGACATCCGCTTCTCCCTCTTTGAGCCGGCAGTTGAGGGCTCGGCCTTTAATCCGAACGGGATGCACGGGGCGATCACCTTCTCGGCCATTTTCTCGAAGGGGATGCACTCCGTGCAGGTATCCTTCATCCACGGTCGGATACTTGCCACGCCTTATGTCGATACTGCCAATGAATTTGCATCCCAGGCAGCGCTGAAGGCTGTATCCGATTACGGTAGACTACTTGTAAGTGGGCTGTCAGCTGGAGAATATCTTAGTGTCTATACTACTTCCGGCGCGCTTGTATATAAGGTTAGGGCTAATGCGTCCGAAGTGTGGTTGGACGTTAGGCCTGGCATCTATATCGTAAACTCCGGCAAGAGGACGGTTAAGGTTCCCGTTAGATAGCGATATCTGCATTATATAAACAAGCAAGAGCCGCTGAATATTAAAACGTTCAGCGGCTCTTTATTTCTAAATGAACGCAATCGCTCAGTCAAGGAATATCTCCACGAACGGCTTTGCTGCTTTGCGACTGAGGTTCTGGAGGCAGGAGATCGTCGGTGCTCCAGCCTTGTAAAGTAAGTCGTAGTCCTGTGCCGGAATAGCTCCGCCTGCAAGAAGGATGATGCTGGGTCGGCCTGGAGTTGCTGCAGAATGATTGCGCATGCACTATGATAAGAATAGAGCGCTTATCTTGCGTATAAGATAAATCTGCTTATTTTTGTGCATTAAGTTATTCCAAAATACAATTTTAATATGAAACATCTATTTGAAAAGATGAAGCCTAAAGAGGACAAGTTCTTCTGTCTGCTTCATCAAATGGCGGAAATAATTATTGCAGTATCCGACCAGATTATTGACTGCGTAAAGGTATCCAATCATGACGACGCAATCAGGTTTTATAAGTCCATAAAAGACCTGGAGCATGAAGCCGACAAAATCCAGAACGAAATTTTCGAAGAGCTGAACAACACGTTCATCACCCCCTTTGACCGCGAAGACATCAACGACCTATCGGCCACGATGGACGATATCGTTGATTTGATCACAAGCTGCTCAAAGCGTATCATGCTCTACAACCCCAAGAGCATACCGGATAGCGCCGTTACGCTGGCCAGGCTCGTGCGAGAAGCTGCCGGATATTTGCTTGAGGCCGTCAAAGAGCTTGCCTCATTCAAGAAGCGTCCCGAGCGAATCAAAACGCTTTGCGCTAAGATTGAAGAAGCAGAAAAGAAAGCCGACGACGTGTACGAGCACTTCCTCATCAACCTCTTCGAGAACGGCAAAGACGCCGTTGAAATAATCAAACTGAAAGATATACTGCACGAGCTCGAACGGGCCTCCGATGCAGCCCAATCTGTCGGCAAACGAATAAAAACGGTAATAATTAAATTCGCATAAAGACTCAACCCAAACGCCTGAAATGACACTACTAATAACCATCATCGCACTCGCGCTGATTTTTGATTACATCAACGGCTTTCACGACGCAGCTAACTCAATCGCAACCATAGTCTCCACCAAAGTTCTCACTCCCTTCCAAGCGGTCCTCTGGGCGGCAATGTTCAATTTCGTAGCCTTCTTTATTGCCAAGTTTATTATCGGAGAATTTGGTATAGCCAATACGGTCGCAAAGGTCGTCGTGGAGGAATATATTACGCTCAGAGTTATTCTGGCGGGACTTCTGGCGGCTATTGCATGGAACTTGCTGACATGGTGGCTGGGCATACCTTCATCTTCGTCGCACACTTTGATCGGGGGATTTGCCGGAGCTGCTTTGGCAAGCTCGTTCCATGCCGGAGTGATACATTGGGAAGGGCCTAAGGGAGTGATCATAATTGCTTCCTTCATTGTGCTGGCTCCGCTGCTGGGAATGATTGTATCCGCTTCGCTAACGATGCTCATCTTTTGGATTTGCCGGAAGACGCATCCATACAAGGCTAACAACTGGTTCAAGAGATTGCAGCTCGTATCATCGGGACTGTTCAGCATAGGCCACGGATTGAATGACTCGCAGAAGGTTATGGGAATCGTTGGGGCGGCTTTGATTGCTGCAACTAACGACCCTGCTATTTATTCGGCCATGCCCGACTGGATGCACATGACCACCGCTGCCGAAATGGCCGAGAAGGACAAGCTCGCATGGGTTCCGCTCGCTTGTTTCACCATGATCGCTCTGGGAACAATGTCAGGCGGATGGCGAATAATCAAGACTATGGGAACCAAAATCACCAAAGTCACCGCGCTCGAGGGAGTAGCCGCCGAAACAGCCGGAGCCATCACTTTATTCTTCACCGAGATCGTCAAGATCCCTGTAAGCACAACTCACACTATAACCGGAGCGATCATGGGAGTGGGAGCCATCAAAAGGCTCTCGGCTGTTAGATGGGGAGTAACCAAGAACCTGCTCGTCGCTTGGATTCTCACCATACCCCTAAGCGCCATCATGGCCATGATTTTCTTCTTTATTATTAATGTTTTATTGTAAAAAACAAATTCGATTATGAAGATAGCTATAGTAGGTACCGGATACGTTGGCCTTGTGACCGGAACTTGTTTCGCCGAAATGGGCACCGAAGTTTACTGCGTAGACATCGACCAGGCCAAGATTGACAACCTCAAGCAGGGCATTGTCCCCATATACGAACCAGGGCTGGAGGAAATGGTTGCACGTAACTTTCAGGCCGGACGCTTGAAGTTCACCACCTCCCTTGCCGAATGCATCAACGAGGTCGAAGTGCTATTCTCGGCCGTAGGCACTCCGCCTGACGAGGATGGCAGCGCCGACCTCAGGTACGTGATCGACGTCGCACGCGAGATCGGACGGAACATGACGCACTACCTCCTGGTCGTAACCAAAAGCACCGTTCCCGTCGGAACAGCAGCTAAGGTCAAAGCCGCCATCCACGAAGAACTCGCCAAGCGAGGCCTCGACCGCGACATCCCCTTCGACATCGCATCTAACCCTGAATTTCTCAAGGAAGGTGCAGCCATCAAAGATTTCATGAGCCCCGACAGAGTCGTAGTAGGCGTTGAATCCGAAACAGCCGAGAAGCTCATGAGCAAACTCTATCGCCCCTTCCTCCTCAACAACTTCCGCGTCATATTCATGGACGTGCCATCGGCCGAGATGACCAAGTATGCCGCCAACTCAATGCTCGCAACCCGAATCAGCTTCATGAACGATATCGCCAACCTATGCGAAATCGTTGGAGCCGACGTCAATATGGTGCGCAAAGGCATCGGTACCGATTCGCGCATTGGCAACCACTTCCTCTACCCAGGATGCGGATACGGCGGCTCATGCTTCCCCAAAGATGTAAAGGCCCTCATACATACGGCCAAGCAAAACGGATACCCAATGAGGTTACTGCAAGCCGTTGAGGAGATAAACGAAGACCAAAAAACCATACTCCATCGCAAGCTATACAAACATTTCGATGGAGAACTCGCCGGCAAATCCATAGCCATTTGGGGACTGGCCTTCAAGCCCGAAACCGACGATATGCGCGAGGCTCCATCGCTTGTACTCATCGAAAAACTCCTCGAAGCCGGATGCAGCCTGCGGGTATACGACCCCGTTGCAATGACCGAAGCACAGCGCCGAATGGGCGACGCTCTCTATTATGCCCGCGACCTCTACGACGCCGTTGTTGACGCCGATGCGCTCATTCTCGTGACCGAGTGGAAGGAATTTCGCCTCCCCTCATGGCCCGCAATCAAACGATTGATGAAGCAGCCCCTTGTGCTCGACGGCAGGAATATATATGAAATCGCCGACCTTGAAGACCACGGATTTACCTACTATCGAATAGGACGATGAAGCCCTGAATCGACTCCGCCCATATCATCCCCCAGCCGTTGACATAGCCCATAAAAAGCTGCGCAACGGCTTTTTTCATGACCGCAGCAATAAAAAAATCAGCCGGCCTGCTCGTCTGGAAACTCTCCTTAAAAACAAAACAACTTGTTCCGCCGGAACTTACATCGTAAGATTCAAAAATAAAAGTTCCCCTAAAACAATCGCGCTAGGATTCTCCAATTCAACATTTATACCGCAACTTACGGCGTATGAAAGCTCCAAAACATTGTTGGGAAGCTTTCTCACGCCGTAGGATTGGGCAAAAACAAGTTTTCAGAGCCTTCTTACGCTGAATAATTCAAGGAAAA
>JAITHO010000036.1 GCA_031279915.1 Tannerellaceae bacterium | reverse complement strand
AAATCTCTAAGAATTGCATGTTTATTTGTTGAATTAATAATGAGGGCAAATATAGCGAATGTTTGTAATGCGCAAATATTGTGCGAGAATTTTTGGCGGCAATTAATAGCATGGCGAATGCAAATCGGGGCAAGAGCAGGGCATGACTTTTATCGTTCAACAATTATAGTATCTTCGCATTGACTACAAGCTTATTAATGTTATAACAAACGGAGTATTAATTTATAAGATCAAATTATTATGAACAAACCAACTGTCTTGAGAATAGTATTTGTTGCGGTCATACTTATCGGAGTGACCGCTTTTTTAGCTATAAAACTTTTTTTGTTCGTCAGCGGTGTAAATGAGAATATTGCGCTTACGAAGCAATTGGCGCCGGCCTTTATTAAGCAGCTCAATGGTAAGCAGAAAAGCGATTTTCCATATCTGCCCGGGCCTATTGCATGGGATGGAAAATACTTGCAGATTGACGATGCCACGGTGGAAAGCGAAACCTACGGCTATCTGAATTTCGTTTATAATAAGGAAAGAAATGAGAAATTGAACACGGCTCGCTTCTTCCCCGGCAACGACCTTAATGGCGTTGTATGGCTGCACAGCAACGCGAATATAGTGGGCCAATACTCTGGCGGCGGACAGGCCTTTCAGCCCTATTACGTGCTCTTTTATATCGATTTAAAGCAGAATGCTATCCTGGCGCAGGATACCCTTTGGGGCTCTATGCCTCCGAAAAGCATATCGGCAACTAACATGGGCGGCGTCGGCAAGGCTCCCAAAGAGCAGGATGTGATACAGGCGATTAAGGATAGAATGGGAGATTGAATGTCAGGCCGATTTGCAAATCTGGACGAGCGGCTAAATGACGGCAAATCGCTCGCGAGCAGCGTGGCTTATATTAATGTATAAGGAATAAGAGGAGGGGGAGATACTCTTTGAGGGCCAGTCGAAGGGCTCGAAGGGCTTGGGTGATGTGATATTCTACGCTTTTGGGGCTAAGGTTGAGGCTCTGGGCTATCTCGCGAACGCTTTGCTGCTCGTAGCGGCTCATCTCGAAGATGCGAACGGTTTTGGGCGAAAGAGTGGCCAGGGTACGCGCAACGATCTCGCTGATCTCGGCTGAGAAAATCTCTTCGGGATTGCAGATTTCGAGGCTTGAGATGCGGTAGTTCATCTCGCGGAGGAGCTTCTGGGAGATGGCTTCCAGGCTCTCGCGACGGATGTACTCGCGCTTGAGGTAGTTGAGCGATTCGTTGCGCAGGATGGTAACGAGCATGGCTGTGGGATTATTGACCAAACTTGTTTTCATGGCGCGCCAAAGCGAGATAAGGGCTTCGGAAACGATGTCTTCGGCGGCCATGTCGTCGTTAACATAAGATTTCACAAACAGGAAAGAGGGCTTGTAGTGACGGGTATATATTTCTCCGAACTTGCTTTGGTTATCCATAATAATACTTTGAGTTTATGCATAATGATAATGGAATTGTGTGGGAGCAAAGTTAGCGAACTTCTGATAATTGCTTTTGCTTCGGGGCGCAGCGATTGCTAATCGGGGCGGGCGGGGATTTCTATGTATATTTGGGAACTTCACTTTCAAAAGTTATATATCATGAAATACGTTTTTGATTTTCTTAAAATTTTTATGGATGATGCGGCTGCAGCTATGATTCTCCTTGTTTTGGTCGGATTAGTTATTATTATATATGTGATTATGCAGGGAGGGAGGCGTTTGCCTTCGGATGTCGGCGGCATTTCTAAGGAGATGGATTCTGACTTTGCTTCGAAAACCGACTTCGAGAAGGGCGTTGCCCGCCTTAAGAAGGGATGCTATCTGGAGAGCGTCAACTATCTGCTTGCGGAGCTGGAGCGGGCAGATCTGACCGATGATCAGAGGGTCGACTGTTATTATTATCTGGGCATTGCGTACCGGAAGCTGGGTGTGTTCCGGATGGCTATTGATACTCTCGAACAGGCTGTTGGGTTCCGCCCAGATTTTGCGGAGGCCTACATTGAACTGGGGCGCGCTCATGAGGATAATGATAGCTTTGAGCTCGCTGCCGAGGCTTATGGTCGGGCTGTGGAGATCGACGGATCGCTCTCTGATGCGCAACAAGGTTTGGAACGGGTTCGGAGGAGGCTTTAAGATTGGAGGATGATTATGGCGTAGCGATTGCAAATCGGCGCTAGCCGAGGGGGCTGCCCGTCCGTCGCAAACAATAGAAAATCTAATTATTAGAAGTTTCCCTTCAGACTTCAACATATTGCTTATATTTGCAAGAAAAGATTATACCGAAATGTACAAGCCAATATTAATAGTCCCTGATGTTCACGGGCGAAGTTTCTGGGAGCCGGCTCTGAAGTACGAGGGCGAGATTGTTTTCCTGGGCGATTACCTCGACCCATATCCCTCCGAAAAGATCGATGCCGCGCAAGCCTTAGAAACTTTCAAGAACATAGTTGACTTCAAACGACAAAACCCCGAGCGCGTAACTCTGCTGATCGGCAATCATGAGCTGCATTATTATGATACCCAATATCGCTGCACCCGCTTCAGCCACACCAATTACGAAACTGTTCACACAATCCTGACTGCCGAGGAAACGAAAGACTACTTCTGCATCTGCCGCAAGATAGAGAACGTTATCTTCATCCATGCCGGCATCCTCAAAGGCTGGTACGATGAGCATGCCGAAAGCCTCGCCGAGTTTGGAGAGGGTATCGACGATCAGCTGAACAATCTCTTCAAGGCGGATAAGGAGCCCTTCGGCGAGGTATCGGCTCTGTATCGCGGCGGCGACAGCGACTACGGTAGCCCCATCTGGGCCGATTTCCGGGAGATAATCTCCGAGCAGGAAGTCTTCGATCCCGAATGTATGCAAGTGATAGGCCACACGCAGTTCACCTCTGCCGAGCCGCTCGTCCATAAAAACGTGAGGCTGGTTGACAACCGCAAGCTGTATGTCCTGGAGGATGGAGCCATCAAGCATTATTGAGCCGCTCATATCGCAAGGCGAGAGGGCCGTCGAACGGAGATACACGTTCGGCGGCCCTCTGCTTTGAGGGGCATCCCCCTCGGATTGCAACCCCGGCCTTGCAAATCCGCCGGAAGCTATTAACTTTGCTGCATACAGAAGATCAAAGAAAATAGTGGATTCTTTTTACCGCACACATAATTATTTGCTTGAGCATTTGTACTCTCCCGTTCGGCGTACCCTGATGGACGAGATAGATTGGTCTGCGCGTTTGATTGGGATAAAGGGCTCGAGAGGCGTTGGGAAGACTACTTTTCTGCTGAAGTATGCGCTGGAGTTTTTTGGAATTAACAATCCGGCTTGCCTTTATATCAATCTCAATCATTTCTATTTTACGGAGCGTTCGCTAACGGATTTTGCAGGCGAGTTCCTCCGTCGCGGCGGCAAGGTGCTGCTTATCGACCAGGTCTTCAAGTATCCGGGATGGTCGAAGGAGCTGCGCTATTGCTATGATCGCTATCCGGAGCTGAAGATAGTGTTCTCAGGCTCGTCGGTGATGAGGCTGAAGGAGGAGAATCCCGATCTGTCGGGGCTGGTCGATTCGTATAACCTTAGGGGATTCTCGTTTCGGGAGTATATCAACATCAGCTCCGGATCGTCTTTCAGGGAATATAGGCTCGAAGAGTTGTTGGAGCAGCATGCCGAAATAGGCGGGCAGATATCCGGAGAGGTTCAGGATTTGGAAACAATGTTCAGGGATTATCTCCACCACGGCTATTATCCATTCTACCTCGAGAAACGTAACTTCTCCGAGAATCTGCTGAAGACAATGAACATGATGCTCGAAGTGGATATTCTATACATCAAGCAAATCGAGCAGAGCTATCTGCCCAAGCTTCGCAAGCTCCTGTATCAGCTTGCCATAAGCGCCCCTTCCTCGCCCAACGTTAGCCGGCTGAGCAAGGAGATCAGCACGAGCCGCGCCACGGTAACGAACTACATCAAGTACCTCACCGACGCCCGCCTCATCAACATGCTCTACTGCGCCGGCGAATCCTTCCCCAAAAAGCCCGATAAAGTATACATGAACAACACTAACCTGATGTTCCCCATACGCCCCATGCAAGTAGCCCCGCAGGCCTTGCGCGAAACCTTCTTCTATAACATGCTCCACAAAGATCACATAGTGAATAGCGGCCATCGGCATGCCCACTTCCTGGTTGATGAGAAATATAACTTCAGGGTAGAAGAGGCGGCGGCAGAAGGTCGAAACAAGGAGCGTCAGGATATGTATTACGCCGTCGACAGCATAGCCGCGGGCAGCAGCAATGGCATCCCGCTATGGCTATTCGGCTTCTTATATTAGCATCATTCAATAACTTTTAAATATATCCGAACAATGTCAAAAGGAAAACAATTTCTAACCTGCGACGGAAATCAGGCAGCCGCCCACATATCTTATATGTTTAGCGAAGTGGCCGCCATTTATCCGATCACTCCATCCTCCACGATGGCCGAATACGTGGACGAATGGGCTGCCTCCGGGCGGAAGAATATATTTGGCGAAATCGTAACGGTTCAGGAGATGCAATCGGAAGGCGGAGCCGCCGGCGCTGTCCACGGATCGCTTCAGTCGGGCGCTCTGACCACGACCTATACTGCCTCGCAAGGCTTACTGCTCATGATTCCGAACATGTACAAGATTGCGGGCGAGCTGCTGCCATGCGTGTTTCACGTAACGGCTCGCGCTATTGCCTCGCATGCGCTATCCATCTTTGGCGATCATCAGGATGTGATGGCCTGCCGGCAGACGGGCTTTGCCATGCTGGCTGAGGGATCGGTGCAGGAGGTGATGGATCTGGCGGCTGTGGCTCATCTATCCACCATTAAGGCTCGGATTCCCTTTGTCAACTTCTTCGACGGCTTCCGCACTTCGCACGAGGTGCAGAAGATTGAATCGCTCGGCAACGACGATCTGGCTCATCTCATCGACCGCAAGGCGCTGGCCGAGTTCCGTGCGCGAGCCCTCAATCCTAATCGGCCCGTTGCCCGCGGAATGGCGGAGAATCCCGACGTTTACTTCCAGCATCGCGAATCTTGTAACAAGTATTACGAGGCCGTTCCGGCAATTGTGGAAGAGTATATGAAGGAGATCTCCCTCATCACCGGACGCAAGTACAGCCTGTTCGACTACTACGGAGCCGCAGATGCCGACCGCATCATCATTGCAATGGGATCGGTAACGGAAGCGATCCGCGAGACGATAGACTATCTGAGGGCTAAGGGCGAGAAGGTAGGGCTCGTGGCTGTGCATCTGTATCGGCCCTTCTCAGTGAAGCATCTCGCACAGGCCATGCCCTCGACCGTGAAGCGCATAGCTGTGCTCGATCGCACCAAAGAACCCGGAGCCGGCGGCGAACCTCTGTACATGGACATAGTGGAGGCTTTCGCTCAGAGCAAGTATATAAAGGTGGAGGAGAAGCCTGTTATCGTTGGCGGTCGCTACGGGCTATCGTCGAAGGATACATCGCCGGCGCAGATCCTGTCGGTATACGAGAACCTGTCAATGCCGGAGCCCAAGAACGGATTCACGATCGGCATAGTTGACGACGTAACCTTCACATCCCTCCCAAAAAAGGAGGAGCTTGCCTTTGAAGGCGGCCCCTACGAAGCTAAGTTCTACGGCCTCGGAGCCGACGGAACCGTGAGCGCCAACAAGAACTCCATCAAGATCATCGGCGACAATACCGACAAATACTGTCAGGCTTACTTCGCCTACGACTCTAAGAAGTCGGGCGGATTCACCTGCTCGCATCTGCGCTTCGGCGATTCGCCCATCCGCTCCACTTATCTGGTTAATACGCCCAACTTCGTTGCCTGCCACGTTCAGGCCTACCTGCGCATGTACGACGTAACTAAAGGACTTCGGCCCGGCGGCACCTTCCTGCTGAACACGGTGTGGGATGGCGAGGAGCTGGAGAATAACCTCCCGAACAAGGTCAAGCGGGTATTTGCACGTAATAATATTAAGGTATACTATATCAATGCCACCCGCATAGCGCAGGAGATTGGGCTGGGCAATCGCACGAATACCATCCTCCAGTCGGCATTCTTCCGCATCACCGAAGTTATACCCGTTGACTTTGCCATAGAGCAGCTGAAGAAGGCGGCCGTTAAGTCGTATGGAAAGAAGGGCGAAGAGATAGTTAATCAAAACTACGCCGCTATCGACCAGGGCGGAGCCTACAAGACCCTTGCGGTGAAACCCGAATGGGCCAGCCTGCCCGACGACGAACTCGCTCGCAAAGCCGACTCCGACTTCATCGAGAAAGTGGTGAGCGTTATCAACGCACAAGACGGCGATCTGCTGCCCGTATCAACCTTCGCCGGACGCGAAGACGGCAGCTGGCAGCAAGGAACAGCCCGCTATGACAAGCGCGGAGTGGCCGCCTTCGTTCCGGTATGGCAATCGGCCAACTGTATACAGTGCAACCAATGCGCCTACGTTTGCCCTCATGCTGCCATACGGCCCTTCGTTCTCGATCCGAGCGAGCAGGCGGGAGCTCCCTTTGCCGACATGCTCAAAGCTACCGGCAAGCAGTTCGACGGGATGAAGTTCCGCATACAGGTCGACGTGCTCGATTGCCTCGGATGCGGCAACTGCGCCGACATCTGCCCCGGCAACAAGCAGGGCAAGGCTCTGGCTATGACGGAGCTCGAAACCCAAATGCCTGAAGCCGACAACTGGACTTACTGCGCCGACAAGGTAGCCAGCAAGCAGCATCTGGTTAATATCAACGCCAACGTTAAGAACTCGCAGTTCGCCACCCCGCTATTCGAGTTCTCAGGCGCATGCTCCGGCTGCGGCGAAACGCCATACCTGAAGCTCCTCACCCAACTGTTCGGCGATCGGCAAATGATTTCGAATGCTACCGGATGCTCTTCCATCTACTCTGCCTCCGTTCCTTCCACTCCCTACACGACCAACTGCAAAGGACAGGGCCCAGCATGGGCAAACTCCCTGTTTGAAGACTTTGCCGAGTATGGACTTGGAATGACGCTGGGCGTAGACAAGATGCGCGAACGTATATGCCGACTGATGATGCAGGCCATAGAAGCCGGATGCCCTCCGGAAGCTGCCGCTCTCTATAAAGAATGGATCGCCAACATTGATGATGCCAAGATAACAGCCGAGCTCGCTCCGCAAATCCGTGCCATACTCGAAGCGGAAATGCCTGGCGAACCCCCTCTGCGCGCCGAGCTCCGCGAGCTTGCTCCATACCTGGAGAAGCGCTCGCAATGGATAATCGGAGGCGACGGAGCATCCTACGACATAGGATTCGGAGGCCTCGACCATGTGCTGGCTTCGGGCAAGAACCTAAACGTGCTTGTGCTCGACACTGAAGTGTACTCCAACACCGGCGGACAGTCGTCGAAAGCCACTCCCTTAGGAGCCATCGCCAAGTTTGCCGCCTCCGGCAAGCGCACCCGCAAGAAAGACCTTGGCCTCATCGCCACCACCTACGGCTACGTATACTGCGCCCAGATAGCCATGGGAGCCGACCAGGGCCAAACCCTCAAAGCCATACGCGAAGCCGAAGCCTATCCCGGCCCCTCCCTCATCATTGCCTACGCTCCTTGCATCAGCCACGGCCTGCGCGACGGCATGGGCAAAGCCCAGGAGGAGGAAGCCCGCGCCGTTGCATGCGGCTATTGGCACTTGTGGCGATACAATCCGGCGCTCGAAGCTGAGGGCAAGAATCCCTTCACGCTCGACAGCAAAGAACCCAACTGGGATAAGTTTGAGGACTTCCTCATGGGCGAAACACGCTACTCCTCCGTGCAGAAGCTCTATCCCTCCGAAGCCGCCGAACTCTTCGCCTCGGCCCGCGACAACGCCAAATGGCGATACAACACCTACAAAAGGCTGGCCGCGCACTAAGCACATTCAGCCTATTCTATAATGGAAGAGCCGCCGGACAATCAAACGTTCAGCGGCTCTTCTTTTTGCCCCTTGCGGGCCTTCTTCACATAGATAGTTTTATCGCTTCAGGTTCGGATTGAGCATAACGTCGGAGGCGGGATATGGAGCCCACATCTTGCTTTCGCTCCAGGCTTCGGCGGGGAGTTCGACGAGCTCCTTGCGGAATACGCCTGGGGCTACCTCGATCAGCGGATTCAGCTTGCGGTACTCAAAGTGGTCTTTCACGCGGTTCATGCGTATCATGTCGTGGTAGCGAGGCGCGATGGTGGCCCAGTAGTAGCCGCCTATTTCCCAGCCGTGCTCGTCGTAAGCAGCTTCGGCCAACTGTTCGGGGCTGAGGCTTCCGGATGGTATGGCTTCGAGGCCGGCGCGCAGTCGAACGCGATTCAGAACCTCGTAGGCAAAGGGATCGTTGCCTCCGGAGCGTCCTATGGCTTCGGCGTACCAGCAATAGACTTCGGAGAGGCGGATGATCTTGTGCGACTTCTCGCCTATCATGTCGCCCTGGTCGTTGCCCTTGGTATAGTCGAACTCCGTGCCGCGGTTGCCTTCGCAGGCAGCGAGGTACCATGGGGCGCATACAAGGCGGGCCTTGTCGGTGCCGTAGTTCGGGTCGTGCCACCAATCGCGGAGCTCGCCGCTCAGTAGAGTTTTAGGAGCGAAGGTTGCCTCTTTGCGGGGGCCTTCGGGAAAGGCTTTCCAGAACTTTATCTCGGCTCCCGAATCGTTCCATCCTCCGCCGTGGCTTCCTCCGTCTATATCTTCGGGCACATCGCAGTACGAAGACATTACAGATTCGTCCCATGGCCAGTTGAGGCTGTAATAGGTGGCGATTAGGACTTCAGGGTTATTGTTGTTGTATGCCCAAGAGTGCACTTTCCAGTATTCGTCGAGCA
>JAITHO010000023.1 GCA_031279915.1 Tannerellaceae bacterium | reverse complement strand
TTCGACTATCATCTGCACGACTTCCGCCCCGGCAAACTCGTGAAGCTCGACATCCTCCTCAACGGCGAACCGGTCGACGCGCTATCAACCCTGACCCACGTTGACAACAGCATAACCTTTGGACGCAAAATGTGCGAAAAGCTAAAGGAACTCATCCCGCGGCAGCAGTTCGACATCGCCATACAGGCTGCCATAGGTTCGAAGATCATAGCCCGCGAAACAGTCAAAGCCGTTCGCAAAGACGTAACCGCCAAATGCTACGGAGGAGACATCACCCGAAAGCGCAAGCTCCTCGAAAAACAAAAGGAGGGCAAAAAACGAATGAAGCAGATCGGCACCGTCGAAGTTCCCCAAAAAGCCTTCCTCGCGGTCTTAAAGCTCGACTGAATCCCGCTCCCGCTTCAGAAATTTTTGGGCAGGCGGGAATGATTTCTTGACACGCCCCCTGTTTGGGCAGGCGAGAATGCCTATCTGAGTTGATTTTTCCCTATTTGTAGGGATTGACGCAGGGATTTCTTTGTAGTTATTTTGCCGCGATATTAAAATAATTGATGATGAAAAAAATACTACTATCCGCATGGGCAGTGATTTGCCTGTGCAATGCCGGAATATCGGCGAACAACTTTAATGCGCCGCAAGACACAAGCAAAGTCCATGATCTGGACGAAGTGGTCGTTACCTCCACAAAAGAAACCAATAACCTCAAGCAATTGCCCGGAGCGGTTTCCATCATAACTCCGCAGATGATCCGCGAAAACAAGATCGAAGCGCTGAAGGATCTCGCATCCATAGCGCCCAATCTTTATATCCCCGATTATGGAGCCAAGCTAACTTCGGCGGTGTATATCCGTGGCGTAGGCGCGCGAAGCAGCGGGCAGTCGGTGGGCGTGTACGTTGATAATGTTCCGTACTCCGATAAGAGTATGTTTGATGTAGAGCTATCGGACGTGCGGCAAATCGAAGTGCTTCGCGGCCCGCAGGGTACGCTCTACGGACGCAATGCCATGGGAGGCATCGTAAATATCTATACGCTCTCTCCGCTCGACTTCAAGGGAGGCCGCCTATCGCTTTCGGGAGCTACTTATGGCGACATTAAGGCCAAAGCTTCATATTACTTTAAAATTGGGAAGAACTTCGGCCTATCGCTCGGCGCTTATTATCACCGCAACGATGGCTTCTTCACTAATATATATAATGGAAAGAAGGCCGACGCGCTCGAAGCCTTCGGCGGGCGGCTCAAGCTGGCATGGCAAATCGCTCCCTCCCTCCGCGCCACTTATAGCATATCCCCGGATTACGTTGATCAGGGAGGATTCCCTTACGGCCTCTATCATAAAGATTCGGGCGTAACCGATGAGGTTAACATCGGAGATTCCTCTGCCTACCGGAGGGACATGCTCTCGCAAAGCCTGCACATCGAATACCGATCCCCATACTTTACCCTAAGCAGCACAACGGCACATCTGCATCTCGACGACGATATGAAGATGGATCAGGACTTCTCGCCCAAGTCCCTTTTTACCCTCAATCAGCTCCAGCAGCAAACAAGCTTTAGCGAAGAAATCGCTCTCAAAAGCCTTCCCGGACCGAATTATCAATGGTCGGCCGGAGTATATGCCTTCTACAATGACTTCAAAACCCAGGGCCCTGTGACATTCGGACAAGACGGCGTGAAGGAAATTTTGCAATCAATGTTCGATAATCTAAAGGCATCGAATCCGAAGATGCCGACGCTGATCGTTACCGATCCTTCACTGCTCATCCCGGGCTCTTTCGTAACTCCATCATGGGGAGCCGCTCTGTTTCATCAGTCAACATACAACAATCTCTTTGTCGACGGGCTATCGGTCACGGCCGGCATCCGCCTTGATTACGAGAAGCAAGAAATGGATTACAACTCCACCTCTATGATGAATCTTGCCATACAGATGAATCCCGCAGCTCCTCCCGTTGCAGTGCCGGGCATAAAGCCAACGGTTATAGCCGCAAGCACATCGCAAACCTTCAAACAATTATTGCCGAAGGCTTCGCTGAAGTATGAGTGGCAAACGGGAACTTTCGCGTATCTCTCCATCGCCAAAGGATATAAAACCGGAGGATACAACGTGCAGATGTCGGCCGACTTGATGCAAACTCAAATGCAGTACGACCTCATGAAGCAATTTATGCCCGCCCTGGCCGTGGAGCCCGAATCAATTGAGAAAACAACTGCATACAAGCCGGAACTGAGCTGGAACTATGAAGCCGGACTGCATCTCGGATCGCCCGACAAACTCGCCGCTGAGCTGGCCCTATTCTACATGGACGTAAGCGATATGCAGCTAACGCAGTTCGTTGGGAGCGGCAACGGCCGAATCATCACCAATGCCGGAAAGGCCGCATCCTACGGAGCCGAACTCAGCCTCAACGCACGCATCAGCCAAAACTTTGGAGCCGGACTTAACTACGGATACACCCACGCCGCCTTCCGCGACTATGTAATGGAACGCAAAGAGGCCGGCGTTGTCGTGCCGATAGACTGCAAGGGCAAATATGTTCCGTACATCCCCATGCATACTCTACACCTGAACCTCCGATACAACAAGCTCCTGCGACAGTCATGGATCGACCAAATCAGCGCATCGGCACAGCTCGGAGGCGCCGGCAAAATATACTGGACTGAAGCGAACGACATCAATCAGCCCTTCTACGCACTACTCAACGCCCGAGCCGGCGTTCGGAAGGGCAAAGTGAGCCTGAACCTCTGGGCCCGCAATCTGACAGGCTC
>JAITHO010000117.1 GCA_031279915.1 Tannerellaceae bacterium | reverse complement strand
GGGAGCCTTAAGCGCATTCGCAGATCTGATGGTAGGAGGGCATTAGGATTTTGCAACGAAAGATGATTGGTCAAAAAACATCAAGGGCCGCCGAACTTTCAAACGTTCAACGGCCCTTTCTCATTTCTGATTAACCCGAAGGCTTGCGAAATTCGGTGATAGGCGCGGGCGGAGCTCGGGTGAATTCCCTGTGCCCATTTGAATCATTTGGCGACACCCACGTCACGAAAAAACGCCATTCGATTCAAATGGCGTTATCCCTTAAAAAGTGTTTACAATTGGAATTAGTATTGCTCCTTCTCGTTCGGGAAGTCTTGCCGCTTTACATCTTCAATATATGTCTGAACGGCGCCGGTGATAGTGTCTTTGAGATTGGCGTATCGCCTCAGGAATCGTGGTGAGAAGCCTTCGGTTATGCCGAGCATATCGTGGGCAACGAGCACTTGTCCGTCGACACCAGCTCCGGCCCCTATTCCTATCATCGGAATTGTTAACTCGGAGGCTACGCGAGCAGCCAAGGTTGCGGGGATTTTTTCGAGCACAATGGCGAAGCATCCGAGGTTTTCGAGCAGATGTGCGTCTTCAATCAGCTTGCCGGCTTCGGAGTCTTCTCGTGCGCGAACAGTGTAGGTGCCGAAGCGATTAATGGACTGCGGCGTGAGTCCGAGATGTCCCATAACGGGTATTCCGGCGGCGATGATGCGCTCCACGGCCTTGCGGATTTCTGCGCCGCCTTCCATTTTGATGCAATCGGCGTGAGTTTCCTTCATCACTCTGATGGCCGACGAAACGGCTTCCTTGGGGCTTCCCTGATAGGTTCCGAAGGGCAGATCAACAACCACAAGGGCTCGCTTGACGCCTTTCATAACCGATTTGCCGTGATAAATCATCTGATCGAGGGTGATGGGAAGCGTAGTCGTATTGCCGGCCATAACGTTGGAGGCAGAATCGCCCACGAGTATAACATCCATTCCGGCAGCGTCAATAATTTTAGCCATCGAGAAGTCGTAGGCAGTGATCATTGCAATCTTTTCTCCCCGCTTTTTCATCTCCGTGAGGCGATGAGTGGTGACTTTCCGCTCGTCTGTGTTTCTTTTTGCTACTGACATAATTCTGTATTTTCCTTAAAATTATTAATGCGCAAATATAAGGGAAAAACAATAGGTCGCCGGCTAATGGTTTTTTTGTCTATATATTTGTGAAGTTATAATCAGGGGCACGACAATGCTCCTTCCTAAACAGAATAATCAGTATGGAAAACCTCTATTTCAATCCCGGCTGCGCATGGTCGCTCTACAAGCCGGAAGCCGAAGAGAAAGCGCTCGATTGCCTGCGCAAGTTCTCGCCCAATGTTAGTATGCACCACATTTGTTGTCACCACGATCCGCAGGTTCCCCAGGGTTCGCGCATCGTATGCATCTGTTCGGGATGTCATCGCCGATTCAATACACTGTACGAAGGCGTGCGGGGCGTTACCTTTTGGGAGCTGATAGATTCCGACAGCAGCTTTCCGTTCCCCGATTACGGAGGCCGCCAGATGTCCGTTCACGATCCCTGCCCGGTGCGCAAGCGTCCGGAGGTACACGCCGCCGTTCGCAGTCTTTTGGAGAAGATGAATATCAGTGTCAAGGAAACAAGGCTGCATGGATACAAATCAGTCTGCTGCGGAAGCAGTTTCTACGGCGTCTTACCCCTCGACAAGATGCACCAGCACATGAGCATGCGAGCCGGCTCTATGCCTTGCGACGACGTTGCCGTCTACTGCGTAACCTGCCTGCGCTCGATGCACATCGGAGGCCGTCGCCCGCATCACATCCTTGACTTGCTCTTCGGCGAGCAATGCGATCCTGCCCTCCTCCGGATGTCGACTGATGAATGGTACCAAAAGGTTGAGGCAATGCGCAAAGCTTAAGTTGAGTTCTAAGTCTTCCCAATTCTTTCCAGAATCGCCTCCTAATTTTGCGGAAATAAATTTTAAAGATGAATAAGTTAGTTTATTGTGCAACACTCGTTTTATCCTTAATGTTTCTTGCCTGCGACAAAGAAACTATTATCACCGAAGGGCAACTCCCGAGCGAAAGTCAAAGCTTTTTGAAAACGCATTTTAGCGACATTACAGTCAGTACAATTATCAAAGACAAAGATGGACTATCAACCACTTACGAGGTTTATCTGGTCAATGGTTTTGAGATAGATTTCAGACAATCGGGCGAATGGGACGATGTCGATTGTAAACAAACGGCTGTACCGGCTTCGGTAATTGCATTACTTCCGGCCGGTATTGCAAGCCATTGTGCGACACATTTTCCCGGTTTTTTTATTGTGGAAGTAAATAAAGAACATTACGGGTTCGAAATCGGGCTGTCCAACGACATTGATCTCGAATTTAACAAGGACGGCAGCTTTAGAAAAATCGACTGATAAGCATAGTTTTTGGACTACTATCAGTCGATGTTCTTTGTGTCGGCAAGGAAAAGATAATCAGAAACTGTTATCCCGTTCAATAAGGGCGATACGTGTTTTGAATGATTTATACCATTCGGTACGTCCTTTTTCTTGGGCAATCATGTGTTCGATATTTTCTTTCCACTTCCTGATGGATTCCAAATCACGCCAATACGAAACGGTTATTCCTATTTCCTCTCTGGCTGATTCTACACCTAAGAATCCATCTTGTACGGCGGCTAATTCGACCATGGAGTTCGCCATCTCGGAATAACCATTATCGCCTTCTGTCCTTACGGACGTAAAAATAACCGCATAATAAGGCGGTTTCGGAGTTTCTGCATACATAATAAGCTATATTAAATTATGAGTGCAATATACTGATTATTCCTTTCATTGAAGACTAAAGGCAATATGAATTATGGAATATCAACTCAATAAGGACCTTGTTGCAAGGGATTATACCTTCGGAGGCCTATAAAAACCGTACTGGCCTGCGAGATTTAATTTCTCCAAAAACGTGTACGCTGCAAGCTTGCGAGATTTAATTTCTCCAAAAACGTGTGCACTGCAAGCTTGCGAGATTTGGATTTGCCAAAAACGTGTCGACAAATCAGGATTTGCACTACTGATCAAACGGATTAATTCACGATAAAACAGGTTCTTTTTGATACTTGCCACGGAATATTGATTTACTTTGTCCGAAGCTTTAAAATCTGATTGTTCATACAATAAGATTTGTAAGTATATTCGTTTTTCATTAGCTAAAGTTCGAGAAGTTCATAATTTATAATTCAAAATTTTTTCATCATGAAAATTGGTATTCTTTCTTCGGGCGGCGATTGCCCAGGCATTAATGCAACGATCAGAGGCGTCGGCAAAACGGCGCTCATACACTACGGGATGAAGGTGATAGGTATTCACAACGGATTCTCCGGCATCCTCAGCAAGGATCCTTCGGACATCAACGATTTTGACGAGAAGAGCCTGTCGGGCATACTTAATCTCGGCGGAACGATTCTCGGCACCTCTCGCGACAAAGATTTCCGCCGGCTCATCAAGCGGCAAAGCGAGGAGCATACCTCGGCCATCCTCAAGCGATATCGCGAGCTCGAACTCGACTGCATCGTTTGCATCGGAGGCAACGGAACGCAGAAAACCGCTCATCTGCTGGCCAGCGTAGGAGTGAACGTTATAGGCGTCCCCAAAACCATAGACAACGACGTTTGGGGAACCGACATCACTTTCGGATTCGACACCGCCGTCAACATTGCCACCGAGGCTATCGACCGCCTTCACTCCACGGCCAGCGCTCACCGTCGCGTGATGGTGGTAGAGGTAATGGGGCATCATGCCGGCTGGATCGCTCTGCATGCAGGTATGGCTGCCGGCGCCGACGTTATTTTGCTTCCCGAACTCGGCTTCGACATCGACCAGGTGGCCGAGCGACTCGCAGAGCGCCAGCGGAAGGGCAAGCCCTACTCTATCGTTGTCGTCGCCGAAGGCCTAAGCACGCCCGGCAACGGCAAAGCCTCCGATTACATTGCGAACACTATCCGCGAAATGACCAGCATGGAAGTGCGCGAAACCGTCCTGGGATACATCCAGCGCGGCGGCAATCCTTCGCCCTTCGACCGCAATCTGGCCACGCGCCTTGGCGGTTACGCCACCGAGATGATAGCCTGCGGAGCCTTCGGCCGAATGGTTTGCGTGAACGGCAACCGCATCGGCTCAATTCCTTTGTCGGAAACATCCGGAAAGCTCAAGCTCGTAGAGCCCGACAACGAGCTGATTGTGCAAGGCAAACGCATGGACATCTTCTTCGGAGTGTGATGTTCATGGGTCTGCGATAATACCCTCTTACATTATTTGCCGGACGGCGCTGACAGATAGTCGCGAGCCGTCCGGCATTTTTTTGCGCGCATGCCCCAGGCAGGGATGATAAATAGTAGCGAGCGAAAGTATCTTTTCTGTGCAACATTTTTCTTTTGGCTGCGTCTTAAAGGAGAGAAGGACTTTGCAGCTTTGCGACAATCGTACGTGGGCAGGATGTTACGTTTCAGCGTCGGCGTTTGTCTTAAATTCGGAAGGACAGTAATCATATCACCCATATATTATATCAGATGAATACCTTGAAATGTTTCTTTACAACTCTTATTTGTTTATCGGCATGCGCGGCTTTTGCTCAGTCTGACAGTATTGCCGGACGTACTTACCGGGCTACTCGCACAGAGATTCCGCCGTCAGTAGACGGACAGTTGAACGATGATTGCTGGCTGCAAACCGGCGAATGGTCAACAACTTTCACCCAGCAACGTCCCGACGAGGGCAAGCCTGAAACGGAGGAGACTCACCTCAAAATTCTGTACGATAACCGTAACATCTACGTTGCATTTCAAGCCTACGATTCCGAGCCCGACAAGATCAACCGCTGGCTGGCTCCGCGAGATCAGTTGAAGGGCGACGCCGTTTGCATCATCTTCGACAGCTATAATGATCGCCGCACGGGCTTTGCATTTATCCTCGCTGCCGGCGGCAACAAAGCTGATTTTTTATGCTCCAATACCGAGAATGATGATTATACCTGGAACGCTGTTTGGGACGGCAAGGTTTCGCACGACGGCAGAGGCTGGTATGCTGAGATGAGCATCCCCCTCTCGCAGCTGCGATATGCTCCGTCGGAGGGCGAGCAGGAATGGGGATTCACAGCCAGAAGGGTGGTTGATCGCAAAAAAGAGCAGACATTCCTCCATCTCATTCCACAAATAAACAATGGTTTTGTGCACTCCTTCGGACGTTTGGAGGGGATATCGGGCTTGCCCAAGTCGCGCCGAATAGAGCTCACTCCTTACCTGACGGCCAAGCATCAACTCTATCAAAAGGAGGAGGGCAACCCTTACTCAAAGGGCTCTGAAACGGGATTCGGAGCTGGACTCGACGGCAAGATCGGACTATCGAGCGACTTCACCCTCGACTTTACTATTAACCCCGACTTCGGCCAGGTGGAGGCCGATCCTTCGACCATGAATCTCACCGCTTTCGAAACCTATTACGAGGAGAAGCGCCCTTTCTTTATGGAGGGAAAAAACATTTTCAGCAATCGTGGCGAGGCGCTTTTCTATTCGCGGCGCATAGGCTCCCGACCTCTTTGGAGCCCCGACGATGAAGATGGCCGCTACGTGAAGATTCCAAAGGAAACGACCATTATCAGCGCGATAAAGGTGTCGGGCAAAAGCCGTAGCGGCCTGTCGGTTGGCCTGCTGAACAGCCTCACTTCGAAGGAAACGGCGCAGATATCCGACAATGGTCATGAGTATAAGATGACGGCCCAGCCCTTCGCCAGCTACTCCGTCGCCCGGGTGCAGCAGGATCTCAAGAAGGGCAACACTATCATTGGAGGCATGCTGACCTCAACTAACCGCTTCATTCGCGACGAGCATCTGAAGGGCATCGTCAAGAATGCTTATGTGGGAGGAATAGATTTCGAGCAATACTTCCGCAACCGCGAGTATATCATAAATGGGAACCTGCATTACAGCCACGTTGAGGGCGATCGCCAAGCCATCACACGCCTTCAGCGATCGCCGGTGCACTTCTATCAGCGCGAAGGGGTCGGCCATCTGGGAGTCGACAGTTCTCGCACGAGCCTGCAAGGATCGTCCGGCCAAATCAGCATTGGGCGCAGGGGAAATAAGAAGATTCAAACGCAGCACTATTTCCTCTGGGCCACTCCGGGATTCGAGAACAACGATCTTGGCTACATCACCCAATCTGATTATAAGCTTCTGCGCGGATGGCTCATGTACCAGGAATCGAAGCCGCAGGGGATATTCCTGCGATACAACCTCGACCTTTTCTACCGCTACGTTTGGGACTTCGATAATACCTACGCCTTCGGTCGCGTGGGCGGCGAAGCTAATCTCACCTTCAAGAATAAATGGTATAGCTATTTCTGCTTGTTTTACGACCCGCGAACGATAGAAACGGCAATGCTTCGGGGCGGGCCGCCGGTGAATATTGATCCGCGCTGGGGTACGGATTTGGTGATAGAAACCGACGATTCGAAGCGATTGTCGTTCGAGCTTTACCACGGAACAGTGCTGGGCAGCTCGCGATATGCACAGTTTGCCTTTGCCGAGGCAACGTACCGTCCGCTTCCCAACCTTAATCTCTCGGCCCGCCTCACATACGGTCATTGGAACAAGAAGCTCGAGTACGTGGCCGACGTTACGACCGAGGCCAACCAGAAGGCCTACGTGATGGGATCCCTGCGCAACGATGAGATCTTCCTGACGCTGCGCATGGATTACAGCATCACCCCCGACCTTTCGATACAGTTCTACGGCAATCCCTTCCTCTCCTCAGGCGATTACTTCGACTTCAAGCGGGCCACGAATCCAGCCGACAAGAAGTACGAGAATCGCTTCCGACCGCTCTCGGCCGACGTTTTATCCTTCGACGAGGGCGAGAATAGCTACTCCGTCGCAGAGGCCAACGGCGACCGGTATACCTTCGACAATCCCGACTTCAGCTTCCGCGAATTTCGCTTCAACCTGGTGGCCCGCTGGGAATATCGCCCGAACTCCATTATCTATTTAGTTTGGGGCCAAGATCGTTCGGGCAGCGCCAGCCGCTTTATATCCTCTTTCTCGCAAAACACAAAAGCATTGTTCGACTATTATCCGGGCAATGTCTTTATGGTTAAAATGAATTACTGGTTTGCCATATAACACCGACTTCTATACAAATAATCAAGCAGCAGGGCAAAGAGTTGCAGGCTGCTGAACGATATGGCAACAGTGTAGAGACGCTCCGACCGGCGTCTCTACGATTTATCAGGAGATTCCTTACATTTGCGCCAAACATTGTATAAACTATGGATATCCTGACAAGATCGCTCATACAACTATTTGCTAAACGCCGAAAAGCGTTAGAACATATTCCCAGCAAAGCCGACGATATTCAACAAGAGCAATTACGCAGCCTCCTGCATAAAGCTCGGCGAACAGAATGGGGAAGAAAGTTCGACTTCAAATCCATACACAACTACCGCGAATTTGCCCAACGCATCCCGCTGCAATCCTACGATACTCTCAAGCCATACATAATGAAAATGATAAACGGTGAGAAGAATATCCTCTGGCCCGGGCGCGTGAAATGGTTTGCCAAGAGCAGCGGCACTACCAACGATAAGAGCAAATTCATCCCCATGACCTCCGAAATCCGCGCCGCACAATACAAAGGGGCCTTCGACAGCGTTGTAACATACCTTCAGCATAATCCCAAGTCGCATCTGTTCTCGCGCAAAAGCCTCATCCTTGGAGGGAGCCATAACCTCTCGCCCATCAATCACAAGGCCCATTGCGGCGACCTCTCGGCCGTTCTCATCCAAAAGCTCAACCCGCTGACCGCCATAGTGCGCGTTCCGGGAAAGAACATCTGCCTCATGGATGATTGGGAGAAAAAGATAGAAGCCGTTGTTGCCCAAACTTGGAACAAGAACGTTTGCTGCATCTCAGGCATACCCTCATGGATGCTGGCCCTCATCAAGGAGCTACTCCGCAAAACCGGACGGCAATACCTCACCGACGTATGGCCAAAGCTCGAAGTGTACTTCCACGGAGGCATAAGCTTCGAACCTTACCGCGAGCTCTATCACAGCCTCATCCCCTCGCCCTCCATGCACTACGTGGAAACCTACAACGCCTCCGAAGGCTTCTTTGGCATCCAAACCGATCTCGCCTCAACATCGCTGCTACTCATGCCTGACTACGGCATCTTCTACGAATTTATCCCCCTGGCCGAGCTCGACGAGCAGAACACGCCCGCATTAACCATCGAGGATGTTGAAATCAACAAGAACTACGCCATCGTGATCACTACCAGCGGAGGCCTTTGGCGGTACCTTCTGGGCGATACCATACGGTTCACCTCGGTTTTTCCCCACAAATTCGTCATCACCGGACGCACCAAGCATTTCATCAATGCCTTTGGCGAAGAGCTTATGGTGGATAACGCCGACCGGGCTATCAGCCAAACATGCCGGCAAACCGGAGCCCGCGTCAAAGAATACACCGCCGCCCCGCTCTTCATGCTCGACCGCGGCAAAGGACTACACCAATGGCTCATCGAATTTGAACAGCTCCCCAGCGCCTCCATCGCACAGTTCGCAGATCTGCTCGACAAAAGCCTCCAACAGCTCAACTCCGACTACGAAGCCAAGCGCTTCAAAGAAATCTCACTCATGCCCCTCCAGATAACCGTCGCACCCGAAGGCACCTTCTACAACTGGCTCCGACAAAAAGGCCGTCTGGGCGGACAGCACAAGATTCCCCGCCTCAGCAACTCCCGCCTTTTCATCGACGAGCTGCTCGCCATCAGCCGCGAGATGAAATCCTGAAAAACAATGCCGCTTCCCCTGGCGACCTTTCCGAACGTTCGGATTCCCCAACTTTTTTTCGGGGTAATCGGGGAGTTTTTTGTAGGAGGTCGAATGTGTCAAAAGGTCATTCCGCTCGAAAAACAATGTGTCAAAAGCTAATTCCCGCTCAAAAAACAAGTCATTCCCGCGAAGGCGGGACTCTCCGATCGTGGGCTGGGACGAGTGTATTGGGGTTTATAGGATTGAAATACAATGGGGAGGGGGTGCGATCGGTCGTTGC
>JAITHO010000057.1 GCA_031279915.1 Tannerellaceae bacterium | reverse complement strand
CCAAAACATGCAGCGCAATCAGAAGCCAATCCTGAAGCGCGTAAGGCCGTCGCTGCCCGTGCGGAGCGAGAAGCAGCATCCGTGGCGCTGCAGTATTTCGCGAACGAATATCAGGCCCAGGCCTTGTCCTTGCGGTTTGCTTGAGAAGAAGGGCGTGAAGAGTTTGGCGGCGATTTCGGGTGAGATACCCTTGCCAGTGTCGGTGATTTCGAGGATGGGACGGGGGGCGGAGAGGGTGGTGATGGTGATGGTTCCGTCGCGCTCGATTGCTTCGGCGGCGTTCTTGATGATGTTCGCCAGAGCTTGTCCGAAGAGCTGATCGTCGGCTCTGACGATCAGGGCGGCATGGCTGAGATTCATCACGATGCGTATGTTGCGATTGGCGCAGATGGCTTCCATGAAGCGGATGCTGGAGCCAACCATATCGTTGAGGCTGAGCTCGCGCAGCTGGGCGTCGGGGATGCGAACAAGGTCGGCGAATCGACCCACGAAGCGGTTCATGCCCAACGTGCGTTCAACCACAACGCGCAAAGCCTCCGACGCCTCTTCTCCGCCTTCGGATTCGTTCATAGAGGCTATGAGGGTGTCGAGCGTCGAAGTAATGCCGGCAGCGCTGTTGTTGACCTCGTGGGCTATCATCCGGATTACCTTCTCGTAAGCCTTCATCTCGGCCCGCCGCATCTCTTCTGTTAATGGCTCAATGAGATAGAAGGAGCGGGGGAAACCTTGGTCGATGAATGTCGAATGACTGCACTTGTAAACTTCGGCATTGCTCATGCGCACTATCCTCGAGCTGTGCCTATCAATTTTGCATAGCTCGGCGGCCAGGCTTGAGCTAATCTCGGCCAGGCCTTTGCTGCCGAGCGTATCATGGTAGTCGTATCCCAGCATCCGCATTGCAGCCGGATTATGAGCCATCACCTTCTCATCCAGATCAAGGATAACTATCCCCACGGGAGATGCATTCACCAGCAAATCCAGGAACTCATTCTGCGACCTTACCTGCAGCCGCTCGTTCTTGAGCTCCTTCATCATGCGATTGAAGATGTCAACGATGCGATCGGCTTCGGGCTGCCCTACCCTTCGGAGGCGCGAAGCAAAGTCCTGGCCCTTCAGCAAGTCCATGCCATTACCTATAAGATGCAAAGGCTTGATTAGCCGATAATAGAAGTAGAGCAAATAGGCCGCCGTTGCCACCGCCATCGCCTCCACCCCATAGAGCGCATAATTAGATTCCCAGCGCCTCAGAGCGATGAAGGCCACAACGCCCAGCAGCGCCACCAGCATCAGGGAGAAAACCAGAAAGCCCGTTCGCGTTCGCATCTCCTCACCTCCTTATCTCATACTTCTCCATGCGGCGGTAAAGAGCAGCACGGCTGATTCCAAGCGACTGAGCCGTATGCGACAGATTCCAGCCATGCTTCTCAAGCGCCTGCATTATAGATGCGCGCTCCATGGCGTCGAGCCGAGTTGAAGCCGATGCCGGAGCAGCATACATGCCCATGTTTTGGGCCGAGAAATCGCCGGCCTCAAGAATAATCTTGCCGGATACAATCATGGCGCGCTCCACAAGGTTTTTCAGCTCCCGAATATTTCCCGGATAAGGCAGGCGGCTCAGATACTCCATTGCCGAAGCCGCCAGCCGAGGTCGCTTGAGCCCGTTCGCCGCCGCAAACTTCTCGGCAAAGCTCTCCGCAAGCAGCGGAATATCCTCCCTCCGCTCTCGCAGTGGCGGCAGATGAATCCCAATCAGGTTGATGCGATAGAGCAGATCTTCGCGGAAGGATCTGTCGGCAACTTTCTGTCCCAGATCAACATTGGTGGCGCTTACAACCCTCACGTCGGTGCGCCTCGTTCGGCTGTCGCCCAGCGGCTCGTAGGTTTGATCCTGCAACACCCTCAGCAGCTTAACCTGGCTGGATAGTTCGAGCTCGCCGATTTCGTCGAGGAAGATCGTGCCCTTGGCTGCCATCTCGAAGCGTCCGGCGCGATCAGCAATAGCGTCGGTGAAAGCTCCCTTGCGATGCCCGAACATCTCGCTCTCGAAGAGGCTGCTCGATAATCCTCCCAGATTGACCTTCACGAAAGGCCCGTTGGCTCGCAAGCTATTTGCGTGGATAGCCTCGGCGATGAGCTCCTTTCCCGTACCGTTCTCACCCGTAATCAAGGCCGGGGCGTTGGTTGGCGCAATTCGGGCAACGAGCTTCAATACGTTGCTTATCGCCTCGCTGCGCCCAATGATACGGTCAAAGCGATAGTCCGAACGCCTGAAATCGGCATGTTTATCCTCGCTGAGCTTGAGCGCCGTGCGAATGGAATCCAGCAAGGCCAGGTTGTTCCATGGCTTGGTTACGAAATCGAAAGCTCCGGCCCGCATGCCCTCCACGGCCAAGGCGATTGATCCCCATGCAGTGATGAGGATAACCGGCGACGATGGACACAGAACCTTCGCCTGCCTGAGGAGCATCAGCCCCTCTTCGCCGCGAGTAGAGAGCGAGAAGTTCATGTCCATCAAAATAAGTTGCGGAGCCTCCGATCGCATAGCCTCCAGCGCCTCCGAAGGCGAGCAGAGCGCGCATACCGCATAGCCCGCCCGCTTCAGCATCAGCGTGAGCGACGATCGCACTCCCGCGTCGTCATCAATAATTAATATCATTAGGAATACAATGCGCTTGTTATAATCATTTGAATTTTATAGCCGCAAATATATAATCTTAGGCGAAGCAAAGCCAATTTGCAAGCCCTCAACATAGCTATGTATTTCCTTAAAAAAAATTTCGCCACAAACACGACCTATATTCGTCCGAAAAAACCGTCTGGAACCAGACACACAACGGCATTGTCCCCAAATCGTTTTCCGGACTCAGACACAGCCAGCATTTGTGCCCGCCGGAAATTTTTCAGAACGCAGCAGTAGCAGTCTTGGTATGGTTTGGGGAGAATGGGTTCGCATATATATAAGAAAAGGGATGCTTAGCAACATGCCGCATAAGCATCCCAACAGTAAAGGCTTGGTTATGATATTAAGTCTTTAATTAATCAATCGGTCTTAGCCGTCCGTCGAGTTCGAGGCTATGTCCGGCGTATGTTTTAAGACTTGCAATACGATTTCCGGCACGAAGATACAATTTATTTCCAAAAAAAGAATATATGCGGAGATATTTTATGTTCCCGTTCTCCCAGTCGACATCTACGGAGAATCCTCCCCGAGCTCGCAATCCTCTGGCCGAACCTTTTTGTGCTAAGGCATCCGGCAACGCCGGCAGCAGCTGAATCTCGTAGCTTCCGTTCTTCGCCGGCAAGTGGCTCTGCAGAATCATTTCGGCAATGGCAGCCGTAGCTCCGAAGTTGCCGTCGATTTGGAAGGGCGGATGGTCGTCGAACAAGTTCGGCAGCGTTTTGCGGCTGAGCAGCACGGATAGGAGCTTCCATGCCCGATTTCCGTCTTGCAATCTGTTCCACATGTT
>JAITHO010000033.1 GCA_031279915.1 Tannerellaceae bacterium | reverse complement strand
TGAAGCTGATGGTCAGGAATTGAATCGCAGGCCTCTCGGCAGATGCCCCTCGAAGACATAAAGATGGGAATGTGGCAAAAGGTAATTCCCGCCTGCCCAAATAAGGTCATTCCCGCCTTCGCGGGAATGACTTGTTTTTCGAGCGGGAATGACCTTTTGACACAGCGCCCTTATTTGGGCAGGCGGGAATTACCTTTTGCCACATTCCCATCTTTATGTCTTCGAGGGGCATCTGCCGAGAGGCCTGCGATTCAATTCCTGACCATCAGCTTCACCGCCTCTCGCCCGGCCTGAAGGATATAGACGCCGGAGGGCTGCGACGATACGGGGATGATCATGCTGGGCCCATTGGCCGAACGGGCGTAAACCAGCCGTCCGCTTATATTATAGATGCGGATGATTTCGCGACCCTGCAGTCCGCTCAGAGTGATCTGGCCGCCGTAGGCAACGGCTTTGAAGGAGGGCAGCGAGGGGCGCTCGGAGGAGTTTGGTATATCGGCAATGATGGTTGTGACCTGGCTCCAGGGAGGCGTTGCGCGATAGAGGGCTTCGGTGCCGACCGGAACGTGCAGCTCGCGTATGGACGACTGATGGAGCGTTCCGTACTCGTAAAGCACCGTTGTGGGATTAGTCCAGTAGAGAGCCAGGTAATTTGCGCGGATGGCGTAAAGGGCCTCGTAATCCAGCCTGACGACGGATGCGGCTATCGACAGCGTGTCGAGCTGTTGCCGGTAAGCAAAGGCCCGCTTCCCTATGGAGGTGACGCTCTCGCCAACGTAAATGTTCGCGGGAGAGCCGGGGATTGCAACGTCGGCAGTGGTGGCGTCGCCGCCTCCAGCGAAGGCATAGTCGGCAATCCGCTCTACGGTGGAGGGAACGGTGTACGATGATGCTACCATATTCCGTGAGGGATAAAGCAAAAGCAGGCTGCGGTCTTTGTTAAACAGAACGCCGTCGACTACCACATAAGAGGGGCTGCCTTCCGCCACCGTTATTGATGTTATCTCAGTACAGTGTTCGCCTACAAATCCTTCGGCAAGGACAAGATTGGATGCCGGAAGGCTGATGGTACGCAGCTGTTGGCAGGCCTCAATGGCGCGGCTCTCAATGGATGTCACAGAGGCGGGGAAGCTTATTTCCGTGAGTTTGATGCATCCGTTGAAGGCTCCGGAGGCTATGCTTGTAACCGATGGCGCAAACTCGGGGGCGGTCACTTCCTTCCCAGCCGGATAAGCAATCAGCCTGCTCAGATCCTTGTTGTATAGAGCTCCTTCGAAGGATGAATAGCTGGGATTGCCTGCATCCACCGATATGCTTTTTAGGCCGATGCAATAGGCGACAAGCCCTTGCCCAAGGCTTGTTGCTGATGCCGGAATACTGATGCCGGCAAGGTTCATGCAGTGATAAAAGGCGCTGTCGCCTATGAATGTAAGGGATGGCGGAAGGGGAATATTCACCAGCCGCTGGCTTGAACTAAAAGCATGCGCTCCGATGCTCGTCACAGTCGAAGGAATAGTCACCGACGAAAGATAGTAGATACTGTTGAAGGCAAATGCTCCGACGCTTTCTACTCCCGACTCGATCACCACGGTTTTTATCTTCATATAATACGATTGCCAGGGCCTTGAGTAATACTCTGTATAATCGGGCATGGCTCCGGTTCCGGAGATGGTCAAGACGCTGTCGGTATCGGAATACGACCACGAGAGCGGCCCGCTTGTTCCGCTTTGCGCCCTCAAAAAGGGCAAGGATAAAAGAAGAACTGCAATCAATAGTAGTGTCTGTTTCATAATCTAATATTTTAAATAGTAATTAATGTTTAAAGCTATGTGCACATATCGCACTTACAATTATACCGCATCAATATCATTTTACCCTCATTTCCTATTTGAAGGCTATCAATCTCTGTCCGAAAAATACTTCATGAACTGGGCCCGCTCGTACTTCTCGTGGTTCTCAATCTGCGAGTAATTCAGCAGGCCGCGGAAGTCGGCTATGGATTCATAATCCGATTGGTGCATCCACTCTTCGAGGCATATCAAGATCTGCGATATAATCTCAGCCCCATGCGTATAGATAGCGCTAACCATCTGAACGGCCGATGCGCCTGCCAGCAGGCATTTCACCACATCCTCCCAGTCCTGCACTCCCGTTGACGCAGCTATGCTCATGTTGGATAAGCGACCCGATACAATGGCCGTCCATCGCAGCGTTTCGCTCAGCTCAGAGTGATTGCTGAATACATTGCCGGATACGATCTGCATGTTATGTATATTAATGTCGGGCTGATAAAATCGGTTAAAGAGCACTACGCCGGCGGCCCCATTCGATTTGAGCATGCCAACGGTGGCCGGGATACATTCGAAGGCTTTGCCGATCTTCACGCATACAGGAATGCCGACGGTCTTGCAAACTTTCCCAACAATTTCAGCATAAAGCTTAGCCTCTGCCTGCGAATCATGATGCAGACCCGTATTCATGCGGAAGATGTTGAGCTCAATTGCATCCGCTCCGGCCTGCTGGATGCGCTGGGCGAAGTCAATCCATGCGTCGGCTTTATAGCAATTGATGCTGGCGATGATAGGAATGTCGCATCCCTCCTTGCATCTCTTAATCAAATCAAGGTAAGATTCAATCTTGTTAGCCCTCATATATTCGTGAACGTAATCGGAAGCCTCCGGAAAGTCGGCTTTGTCCAGCATTTCCGAAGACTGCATTTCAATCTGCTCCTCGAACAATGACTTCAGAACAACGGCCCCTGCTCCAGCCTTTTCGTACTCCTTGATACGCTCATAACCGGAAGTGAGCCCCGAGCTGCCTATAATTATCGGATTGCGCAGGCTTAAACCCGCATAATATGTTTTTAATTCCATAATAATGAATATTTAAGATTGACATAATAATTTCATAACGACAAATATATATAATTCGTTTGAGAACGATGCCTCCCGTCTTTTCTCCGAGAGATCCTAAAAAATAAGGGCCTTAGATATTAAAGCCCTTACTTTTTAGTAGATAATTTCCGGTATTATCCGTTCATTGATGCCAGAAACTCCATGTTGTCTACGGTTTGCTCCATGTGCTTCTTGACAAATTCCATAGCCTCGAGCGAGTTCATGTCTGAGAGATATTTTCGGAGTATCCACATCCGGTTCACAGTGCTCTCGTCTTGCAGAAGGTCGTCGCGCCGGGTGCTTGATGCGATAATATCGACGGCCGGATAAACGCGCTTGTTGGATAACTTGCGATCGAGCTGCAATTCCATGTTGCCCGTCCCTTTAAATTCTTCGAAGATCACGTCATCCATCTTCGATCCGGTTTCAGTCAGAGCCGTTGCAAGTATGGTCAAGCTGCCTCCATTCTCAATATTGCGAGCTGCACCGAAGAATCGCTTCGGCTTCTGAAGCGCATTGGCGTCAACGCCTCCCGAGAGAACCTTTCCCGAAGCCGGCTGCACCGTATTATACGCTCTTGCCAGGCGAGTTATCGAATCAAGTAGGATAACAACGTCGTGCCCGCATTCAACCATGCGCTTGGCTTTGTTCAGAACTATCTCGGCAATTTTAACATGACGGTCGGCCGGTTCGTCGAATGTTGAGGCAATCACCTCGGCATCCACGCTCCGAGCCATGTCGGTCACCTCTTCCGGACGCTCGTCGATCAGCAAAACGATCATGTATACCTCAGGATGATTGGCCGCTATCGCATTGGCTATATCCTTTAGCAGCATCGTTTTTCCGGTTTTCGGCTGCGCCACGATCAGGCCGCGCTGTCCTTTGCCAATGGGCGAGAAGAGATCAACCACCCTGACGGCTATGTTGTCATAAACCTTGCTCGATTTCCGTGCCGTAAGCATGAACTTACTGTTCGGGAAGAGGGGAGTCAGATGATCGAAGGGCACGCGATCGCGAACTTCCTCAGGCTTGCGTCCGTTGATTTGCTCAACTTTCACGAGAGCGAAATACTTCTCTCCCTCGCGCGGAGGGCGTATCGGACCTTCAACAACGTCGCCGGTACGCAATCCGAACAGCTTGATTTGCGCCTGAGATACGTAAACATCGTCGGGCGAGCTGAGATAATTATAGTCGGATGAGCGTAGAAATCCATATCCATCCTGCACGATCTCAAGCGCTCCGGTAGCAACTAATATGCCCTCAAACTCAGGAACTTTCTCGACCTGCACAGGAGCCATATTCGTTTGAGGCGTTGGATGCTTCACCTCTCGCTTAACATTTTCCGCGTCTCTACTTTCTTTTTGCTTTTTGCCGTCATTCTTTGCCTGCACCTGCACGAAGGGTAGGATCTGATCAAGCATGGAATTTGCGCTCGGATGCTTGAACACAAATCGTTTTTTCTCGTCAATTTTAACAGAAGCATTGCTTGTCGGCTTGACCTCTTCAGGTTCAGGCTGTGCAGTCGAGGCCTCTCCGTTTTCAACAACTTCGGCAATCATGGGCGGAAGCAGCGGCCTACCCAGCGCGTCGATAGCAGGCTCAGGAACAGGCGCTGGAGCCTCGGCAACAGGAGCCTCTGCCGCCTCTTTTTTTGCGTGAATATTCTCCGGCTGATTCACCGGTAAAGTAAACAGAGGCAATTGAGGAAGCTTAGGAGCCGATGGCAACAATACTTTCGAAACGATCACTTCTTCGGATGCAGAGTCACTTCCCCAAACGGCAGTTACCACTCGCTCATTTTTCTCTATACGGCTACGTTTTTTCCGTTCGCCTTGTTTTTTCTTGCTTTCCTCCTCATCAGCATGTCCCGAATTACTGCCGGCTGCCGGTTCCTTTATAAGGGTTTCGGCAGCTGCAGCAGCGGGTTTCAGAGCCTCGGGCTCGTTGTCGATGATTTCGATGGGGGGAGTTTTTACAATTGCAATTTCGTCCTTGCTCTTTGCTGCGGCTGTTTGCGGAGCTACAGTAGATGCGGTTGCCGGGGCCGGCGTTGTTTCTTGTGGAGTTTGTTTTTTTACGGCTGATGGCGCCTGTTGCGATGCTGTTCGAGGGGTCTTTTTTGCTTTGGGCTGCGGTTTAGATGTTTTGCGTGGGTCTTTTTCTTTGCTCTTTTGCACTTCTTTTTGGGCTTCTTTTTCTCTGGCTTTTTCGGCTTGGATGCCGGCTATTGAGATGGCTTGCTCGTCAAGAATCCTGTAAACAAGCTCATCTTTTTTGAAGGAACTGATTTTTTTGATTCCTAATTCGCCTGCAATTTTTTGAAGCTCAGGCAAGAGCTTTTCATTAAGTTCAAGAATGTTATATTTCTGCATATTAAACAATATGAAGTGGATGATGATAGATTGTGAAATTATTTAATCAAAATTTATAGGGAGATTGTATGTTTAATCCGAATCACGGTAATTAGTTGCGGAGTAAATCGCCGCAAAGATAGAAACATTTTGTATACTACCATGCTTCTGCCTGAAAAATATCACCAAACGAGACTTATGCTAATTCCAAAACCCCGCGAATTTCTTGCCAAACGAACTTTCCCGACCTCTATATATATATTAATGTATATAGGGCGGCAGTATTATTTGGGCGAGCGATGCTTATCTCTCCGGAAAATAATAGTCGAATTGCGGCGGTTTCAGCCTTTCCAGCGTTTGTGCGACCATAGCCATCCGCTCGGATTTTCCCTTATGTTTTGCTCAAGAAGGCGGATATAATTCTGGCTGATCTCTTTATCTGCGGTATGGGAGGAGTTTGTGCTGATTTCTTTACATTCAACTTGGTATCGTCCGCGCGCGATTTTGATGACGTGAAGGTAGAAAACGCATGCGTTTGTTTTGCGGGCTAATTTTTCGACGCCTTTAAACAGGTAGGTTGGCTGGTGCAAAAACATAAATTTTGAGCTTTCATCTTTAATTGTTGGGCTTTGATCGGCAAGAAAGAAGTAGATTGATGGATTCGGATTTGTTAGCAAATGCTTGATTACGACCTTATCGGTAATCAGATTCATGCCGAATCGGGATCGAATTTTCAGCAGCAATCTGTCCATATATTTTGCGGATAATGGCTTATATACGGCATAAGATTCGAGCTTTATGATGAAGGGAATGATGTTTAGCAGCTCCCAATTTCCGCAATGCCCCATGCTTGCGATGACATGTTTGCCGGCTTTGATATGATTCGTGATTGGTTCAAAGTTTATGTGCTTTATTTTGTCTTTTTGTTGGATGGATGTTGCTGAAATTGCTTTCAGAATTTCGACCATATTGTCGCAGAAGGATCGGTAAAAGTTGCTTACTATTATTTTTATTTCTCCATACTTTTTTTCGGGAAATGCGCGGGAAATATTTTGTATCACTACCATTTTGCGGTATGAAAGTAGATGGTAGGCGAGATGATAGGCGAGGGATGAAAATCCGTAGAGCACCGGCATGGGAAGCCGGCTGATGAGGTATATGAGGAGGTACAGAAATCCGGAAAATATGCCTGTTTGATGTGGAAAACATGCTTTCATAATCTTATTATTTTGTATAATTATTAATCCGTATATGTTCTCGCAATCGCACGAAAAAAGCGTGAATTTGTTCGTTGATTGCTTATTTACTACTGTGGTTCGGCAAAACCATTTACTCTAAATAAGCACGAGACAATTCACGCTTAAGGCGCGAACTTCCGCAACTTTATTCTCGAGTAAATAAGAAATTTTGCCGATTTCAGTAGGAGAATAAGAGCGTTAGCTCAATTTGTTTTAATTAGTTTGTTCGTTTTTTATTCTTTCATGTTTTGATTGTTTTAATGAGTTAGTAAATTGATCCTTTTTCTGTCTGAAAACTTAGTGTTTTGCTCAATCGATTCAGGATTTTTATTCGCCTGCGCTCGGAGGATTGTGCTCATCTTCTCCGTTATCGCCGCCATTGTCGCTACCGTCATTGCCGTCGTCTTCATCATCGTTATCATCGTCGATCACAGGATCTTTGCTGATTTCAAACGACAGATGCTCCAGGCTCCTTTTGAGATTAGGCGCGGGGAGGAATACAATTTTGGTGCTCTTGATGTTATGCACGGTTAATGCTTCGGGCGCATCCGCAACGGAACCGTTCAGCTCTACATCGAGCAGATGGGCGTGATGCTGCAAATCCCCATCAGCCAGGTTGGCCCAACGGGCAAGCTATAGAAAAGCACAGATAAGCGCGCAAAAAAAAGACCGCCGGATATCACATCCAACGGCCTTCCAATAAATCAAAGCCTCAACATCGTGAAGATGTTGGGCAGAACTCTAAAATAAATATCTTTTCTCCATCACTCCCCCGCTGCCGGCGGGTTCAGATCCTCGGGGTTGATGGGCGGGATCGTCGTATCCGGTTGCTGCGGCGGGGTGTCGGGAGCTGGCGGATTTGTCGTGTCGGGCTGCTGCGGAGGGGTTGGCGGGGCCGGCGGATTGGTCGTGTCGGGAGCTTGGGTGCCCTCGTCGGTGGTGCCGTCGTCTTTCACCTTGTGAGCGCCGCGGCGGGCGAGGACAAGTTCGGCCTGGTGGATGGCGGCGGCGATGTGGTCTTTTGCCTCGAGGAGCTTGGTGCGGACGGCAGGGTCTTTGGCGCCCAGCTCGTTGACCAGCCAGGCGGAGTTGATGGCTTCGACGAAGACGTCGAATGTTTCGTCAACCTCGGTGCGGATGTCGCGCAGGTTTCCAAGTTGGTTTGTATGCTCCTTGTCGAACGAGCGTTCGCGATAAAGAGTGATAAAGGATTCGTGGGCGGTTTTAATTTTGCCCACTAAGCTTGTCTGTCCGATAACCTGTATTAAGGGGGCCCATTCGGTTTTTTCGCAGTCTTCCAGGAAGTTTGTCATAAGTCCGTTGGCGTCGGTGTAGTTAGCTTCCGGAAGTTCCTTATAGTTGTTACGCAGGAACAGAAGCGTTTCGGAGGCCTGCAACAGGGCCGCATCGTCCAGATACTTGCTCATGCCGACAATGTACCAGAAGTAGAGGTACAGCGCTATGCGCTTTTCGTGCAGCCAGGTGATGTCTTTAGTCAGGATTGAGGCCTGGCTTTGCTTGAAAAGGTCGTCTTCCTTTTGATATACGGTTTGTAGAGCGCCAAATATTCCGCTGACCGTTGGCAGCGTAGCTATGATTGCTGCAATCGGGGCAATGATTCCGCTATTGTAAAAATCGGCATGCTCCGCATTATGGAGCTTTTTCAGGAGGGTTTTAAAAACTGTTGAGAGAAATCGTTTCATGTATCAAATGTTTTATGTTATTGAATTTCTGCAAATGTAAATAAAAAAAATAACTTCCAAATCGCACCGACCTGCGAGATTTCGATTCGTTAAAAACTGTCGTTAGGAAAGCTTGCGAGATTCCGATTCGTTAAAAACTGTCATAGGGAAAGCTTGCGAGATTTCGATTCGTTAAAAACTGTCATTAGGAAAGCTTGCGAGATTCCGATTCGTTAAAAACTGTCATTGGGAAAGCTTGCGAGATTTCGATTCGTTAAAAACTGTCATTGGGAAAGCTTGCGAGATTTAGCTTCGTTAAAAGCTGTCATTGGGAAAGCTTGCGAGATTTCGATTCGTTAAAAGCTGTCATTAGGAAAGCTTGCGAGATGTCGATTCGTTAAAAGCTGTCATTAGGAAAGTTTGCGAGATTTCGATTCGTTAAAATGCGATGTAACACAAGCTTGCGAGAATTCAATTCGCCAAAAAGCGACGTAGCACGAGCTTGCGAGAATTCAATTCGCCAAAAAGCGACGTAGCACGAGCTTGCGAGAATTCCTTTTACAATACGATTTTTATCCCCTACCTTGCGGGCTGAAATTTTAAACTGTATAAGCATTATGAAGACAAAACAAGTAATCGGAATTATTGTTGCTATTGTTGGAGTGGTCGCAATCGTGGCTTTTGCAATGGACGGAAGCAGTATAGGAAGCCGTATAGGCACCATCGGAGGCATCGCTCTTACTGCCTTTGGCGCTTTGTATCCATTTATTTTTAAAGAGAAGCAGCAGCAGCAGCAGCAGCAGCAGCCGGTGCTGCTTACTAAGGAAGTTGCCAGAGTTCTTGCCGACCCGGTTATAATTGCAGAGAATGAAAGATTACAACAGCAGGTTGCAGAATTGGAGCGGGAAAAACTGCAACGAGACTTGGCCCAACCAAACCTGCCTGATTACAAAAAGGCCGTAAAACCATACGTGGCTAAAGGCGACTACGCCAAAGCCATCGAACTTGTCAATCCTGGCGGAGCCGCCAAAGAAGCCGCCGAGAAATACATCTTCACAGCCCAACTCTACATCGCCAACTACCAGTTCAAAGAAGCCGAAGAACACTACAAGAAAGCTATTGAGATATTCCCGTCAGACGATAACACCTTCGCTGCGGCAGTATTCTATTACAGCCTTAACCGCTTCAATGAAGCAAAAGAATATTTCAACCGTTGCCTGAGCATGGAGTTATCTCCTGCCCAAAGAGCAGTCGTACAGAATAATCTGGGACTTATATTCGAGCAATTGAATGACTATCCCGAAGCCGAAAAGGCTTTTGCGGAAGCATTGGAAATATACA
>JAITHO010000112.1 GCA_031279915.1 Tannerellaceae bacterium | reverse complement strand
AATGGAACGCCGAGACGCAGTCGCTCAGCATCCTGGCCGACTATCCTTGGAAACCCTTCACGCTGTCGACCGATACGGAGGACAATCTCATCGTCATCTTCCGATACGACCCGCAGCCGGGATTCCTCGTCGACGGACGCCAAGAAACCGTCGCCCGACTACCCGACGACAATCCCATGTACAGCGGATGGGGCAACAGCGGATGGGCCGCCCGAGCCTACTCCATCAACCCCAACGACCCCGACGAAAGCTTCCGACCTCTGCCCAGAGCCGCCACCGCCGCCCTGATCCCCGCCGCCTCCAAGATCATCTATCCGGCCAGCCGATGGAGGGGCAACTTCGCTCGCACGGTGGTTGCTATGCCCGACACAAGCTTCGTTGCTCCCGACGGGAAGACCATCATCCCCGAAACATACGACCTCGGACGCTCGGCGGCCCTCACCTCCGTCATGGCAGGACAGCAGGAGCCCGTTTTCATCGTTCATGAGAACAAGAAATCCACCGTTCGACTTGAGGTCAAGCCCGATGGCTCCCTCACAAACCTCGCCGACGCCTATCCGCACGGGCAGTACAGCAACGTAACCGACCGCCGCGGCAATCTCTATATAGCCGACGGCGAGATATTCGTATACAACAAAGAAGGCAAAGCCGTCAACCGCTTGCGATTGGAAGAGCGGCCCCTCTCTCTTGCCATCGGAGGCCGTGAGCACAACATCCTGTTCGTCACCACGAGCCGCTCGCTCTATTCCGTCAGGATATTTTAAGGCCGGCATCCCACCCCACCGCGAGCTTTGCAATCTTCAGAAATAAAATCTGCCACCTCTCTCACTCGGTAGATTTCAAAAAACTTTTGATTTGCAAAGCTCTCGCGGTGGGATTTAACGATTCAACATTTTTACCGGATCTCACGGCGTGCGAAAGCTCCAAAACTTTGTTGGGAAGCTTTCTCACGGCGTAGGTTTTGGCTAAAACGCTATTTTGTGGCTTTCTTACGCCGAATAATTGCATGAAAACGGATTTTTGGGGCTTTCCATCGGCGATGGAGGGCTCCAAAACTTTATTGAGGGGGCTTAGAAGGGCGTATGAGGCCAGAAACTGGGATTTTTGTATAGAGCCTACGGCGTGAGAGAGCTCCAATACGTTGTGGCGGAGGTTTCGCACGCCGTTGGATTGGCCGGAACAATGTTGTGAAGCTTTCGCACGCCGTTGGATCGGCCTAAACAATGTTGTGGAGCTTTCGCACGCTGTGAGATTGCAGGAATGCTATTCGGCGGCGAAGTCACTCGGCGCAAGAGGGCTCGGAGAGGTTGCGGGGGAGCTTCCCAACCGGCCTCGATGAGGATTATCCGTTCTTACCGCCCACTGTATTGGTGTAATCTTCCTTGCCGCGAAACTTGCGATAGATTAGCACGTAGAGGTCGAACGTGTGCCGGAAGATTTCGAGGAATGGAAGGCTGAGGGCGAGGGGCCGCTGGCGCAGGAGGAGGGCTAGCTTGCGCCATACGAGGATCTTTGATGTATATAATATAATGTATAGGCCGGCGGAGGCTATGGCGAGCGGCAGGCTGCTGACTCTGTAGGCGGTGGCGAGGGTGACGGCGAATGAGGCGAGGAAGAGTATGGAGGTGGCTGCTTCCAGGCGATAGAATAGTTTCTGCAATCCTCTGTAATGATGCTTGGTTGCGGCTCGCGATACTTTTATATCTTTCCAGGCGTCGAAGTATTCAATGGGGCCGGCCTCGGTAATGCTGTTGGGGGAGTATTCTACGCGTGTGTTGCTGCGTGTGGCGGTGCGGTTGATGAAGAGGTCGTCGTCGCCGGCATGCAGGTTGAGGGAGTGGCTGAATCCTTTGTTGCTATGGAAGTGTTCCTTGCGGTATGAAAGGTTCCTGCCGCTTCCGCAGAATGCTTTGCCGGCGAGCGCTGAGCTGATGTATTGAGCGCCGTGTATCAGATTGTCGAAGGCAGCTATCCTGTCGAGCAATCCTTTGCGTGCGATGTAGGCCGAGAATCCCAGAACGATGCTGGGGCCGTCGGCATATCGTTGTGCCATGCTTGCGATCCAGTGGGGGCTCATTGGTCGGCAGCCGGCTTCGGTGAATAGGAGGATGTCGTACTGTGCTGCTTTGATTCCGAGCGTGAGCGAGAGCTTCCGTCGGCTCAGGTACTTCGACTCTTGTGGGATGAAGGTGTGGTAGAGGTTTGGATACTGTTGCTTGAGCAGCGTTAGATACAGATCGGTTTCGTCTGTGGAGCCATCGTTGATGACTATTACTTCGTATTGCGGATACTCCTGTTGGAGTATGCTGGGGAGGTTCTGCTCAAGCTTGTGGGATTCGTTCTTGGAGTATACTATGACGGATACGGGCGGCAGCTGCTCGGAGGAGGCTTGCGATGTAGCGTCGGCTCGGCTTCGCCTGATGGGGCGCATGTATACGACGATGAGGTAGAGCAGTTGTATGATGGCGAATCCCAGGCATGCTCCGAGCATGATCCATTGCTCGATGCTGATGGTTTGCAAATCGAAGTTGGTCATGGCTCTCTCGGTCTATAAGCTGTCGGAGAAGTATGCTTTGGGCAGCGGCCTGCCGTTGTATTGTGATGCCATGACTTCGCCATAAGCTCCGGCGCTGCGGATGGCGATTAAATCTCCGCGTGCTATGGCATTGATGTTGCGTTCGGCGCCGAAAATGTCGGCTGATTCGCATATCGGCCCGACCACGTCGTAGGCTTCGGCGGGGCGGTCGCTTGTGATGTTCTCTATATGGTGCCATGCGCCGTACATGGCGGGTCGAACGAGGTCGTTGAATCCCGCGTTTACGACGGCGAAGTTCCTGGTTTCGCCTTCTTTGACGTATATGGTTTTGGCGATGAGTGTTCCGCATTGTGCTACTACCGATCGTCCGAGCTCGAAGTGTACGCTCTGCTGTGGCCGCACCTCCAGGTTTTTGCGGAAGATGTCGAAGTAGGAAGCGAAGTCGGGCATATTGTTTTCGGGCTTCTTATAGTCGATTCCAAGCCCTCCTCCGAGATTTATATGCTGAAGCGGCAGGCCTTCGTCGTCAAAAACATCTTGGAGGTCGTTGAATCGTTCGGCGAGAGCCTTGAAAACGTCGAGCTTGGTTATCTGCGATCCGATGTGGGCGTGTATTCCGGTTAGCCGCAGGTTGTCGCATTCGTTCACAAGCTCCAAAGCGTCTGTAATGAGGCCAATCTCAATCCCAAACTTGTTACCTCTGCGTCCGGTGCTTATCTTCTCATGCGTATGGGCGTCGATATCGGGGTTGATTCGTAGGGCTATTGGGGCGATGGTGTTCTTCTTTGTAGCGATTTGGTTGATCACTTTCATTTCGGCTGCCGATTCGACGTTGATGCAGAAGATCCGTTGGTCGAGGGCAAGCTCTATCTCCCAGTCGTCTTTGCCTACTCCGGCGTATACGATCTTCGATGCAGGAATGCCGGCCTCTATCGCCATCCTTATCTCTCCCCCGCTAACGCAATCGGCCCCTATCCCGGCCTGCGCTATCAAGCCCAGTATTCGGGGATTATTATTAGCCTTAACAGCGAAGTGTATTCGATAATTGCCCTCAGCCGCCTCGGCGGTCACATTAGCCAGCGTTTGCTGCAGTAGTTCTACATCATAATAATAGAAAGGCGTCGGAATGTCTTTCAGTCGTTCGATAGGAAAAATAGTTGTTTTCATAAGTTGGTATTAAGATTTGAATAGATAATTGCTTAAGGATACAAGTGCGCGCTGCTTATCATCGGCTTTGATGAGAATGGATACATTGTAGTTGCTACCTCCGTAGGAGATCATCCGCATCGGAATATCCTTGAGCGCATTTATGATGTCGGCCTCAAAGCCCGGCCTTTGCCATTGCATGTCGCCCACGATGCATACGATCACCATATTGCAGTCAACAGTTACCGTTCCATACTTCTTAAGGTCGTCAACAATCTCGTCGAGCCTTTTCCGGTTGTCTATCGTGCAGGATACTCCAACTTCGGATGTTGTAACCATGTCGATAGGCGTTTGATTGTTCTCGAATATCTCGAACACCTTGCGCAGGAAGCCCGTTGCGAGCAGCATCCGTCCGCTCTTGATGCGTATAGCCGTGATATTGTCTTTGGCAGCTATTGCCTTGACGCCTCCCTTGTCGGTTGCGTTGGAGATGAGAGTTCCCTTAGCGTCGGGCTGCATGGTATTGAGCAGGCGAACGGGTATATTGTTGAGCTTAGCCGGCAGGATGCAGGTGGGATGGAGTATCTTGGCGCCGAAGTAGGCCAGCTCGGCCGCTTCCTCGAAGTGCAAGCGTCGCACGGGCGCCGTTCCCTCCACGAATCTCGGATCATTGTTGTGCATCCCGTCAATATCCGTCCAGATCTGTATCTCCTCAGCATGGATAGCCGCCCCGATAAGCGAAGCCGTGTAATCGCTGCCTCCGCGCTGCAGGTTATCAATTTCGCCGTAAGCATTGCGGCAGATGTATCCCTGCGTAAGATAAACGTCGGCCTTAGGACTGTCGGCCAGGAGCGCCAGGAGTTTTTCGCGGATGTATACCGGGTCGGGCTCTGAGTTCTTATCAGTTCGCATAAAGTCGAGCGCCGGCAGAACTACCACATCCACGCCCTGCTCCTGCAGATAGAGGTGCATGAGGCCCGTCGAAATAAGTTCGCCCTGCGCCAGTATGACCCGCTCCTCGAATAATGTAAAAAGATCTTTGGTGAACGTGCGGATATAGTCGAAGAATCGGCCCACCATTTCCTTCCCCCGCTGCTTATACTCCGCCGTATGGAAGAGCCCGTTGACATGCTCATAGTATTGAACCGCCAGCCTGTTGGCTATTTCATTAGCCCCGTCGGGATTCTTTTTGTACAGGTATTCAGATATTTCTATCAAAGAGTTGGTTGTGCCCGCCATAGCCGATAGAACCACTATGTTACATTCACCGCCAATCAATCGCGCCACGTGCTGTATGCGTTCTGCAGAACCAACCGAGGTTCCTCCGAATTTCAAAACCTTCATAGCTTGTTATATGTTTAAATTATACTTATGTCTTAATGCATTGGGAGCAAAGATACACTAAAACTTGAGAGTAGCGCCTCTCCCTCCCTATCCTTTCCTTCCTATAAACTATTTAACAAAATCCCCTCCGCCCGTATCCAATCCCACCTCCGCCCGACAGTATCCCCCACCGTCCGTAGCCTCCGCTAATATTTAGGCAAGCCCTCTCTTCCAAAAACTTTTTTTCAAAAATTTTTTTTCACGGCTTTCAAGTTCTTGAAAAGTCCCACAACAAAGTTTTAGCCACTTTCAAGAACTTGAAAAGTCTCACAACAAAGTTTTAGCGGCTTTCAAGTTCTTGAAAGGTACTACAACAAAGTTTTAGCCACTTTCAAGAACTTGAAAAGTCCCACAACAAAGTTTTAGCCACTTTCAAGAACTTGAAAAGTCCCATAACAAAGTTTTAGCAGCTTTCAAGAACTTGAAAAGTCCCACAACAAAGTTTTATCGGTTTTCAAGAACTTGAAAAGTCCTATAACAAAGTTTTAGCGGCTTTCAAGAACTTGAAAAGCTCCAACGAAATATATTTTAAGTTTTCAAGTTCTTGAACGGCGTCGCAAAAAAGTTTTAAAACTTGCATTTGGAGGAGACATCGGCTGGCGGGCTGACGGTAGAGCATTCGCAAGGGGTGCGATCGGCATGTTTGTTTTCATCCTATTGTTTCATATCTTTGGAGCCGTTCAAATAGTTATTATCCTAAACTTATATTTTTATGAATACCCTAAAACAATTTATTAACGGACAATTTATTGATGCCCTTTCGGGCCGTCAGCTTGAGGTAGAGGATCCTTTCGAGGGGAAAATCATCGGTTTGGCTCCCGACGGGGATGCATCTGATGCGGATGCGGCTCTTCGGGCTGCGGCGGCGGCACAGCCTTCATGGGCAAAGAAGTCGGCTCCCGAGCGGGCGTCTTACTTGCGTGCGATGGCCGCCCAAATTCGTGCAAACCGCGTTGAGCTCGCCCAAACTTTGGCCCGCGAGCAGGCAAAGGTCATGCCCCTGGCCCAGGTGGAGATTGATTTCACTGCCGACTATTTTGAGTATTATGCGGGCTGGGCTCGTATTTATGAGGGCGAGATTATACAGAGCGATCGGCCGAATGAGAACATTTTTTTGTTCCGCAAGCCCATTGGGGTGGTGGCCGGAATATGTCCGTGGAACTTTCCCTTCTTCGTGATGGCGCGCAAGGTGGCTCCGTCTTTGCTTGCGGGATGCACGGCGGTGATTAAGCCCAGTAGCTTGACGCCTCTAACGACCTTTGCTTTTGCCGGAATGGTTGAGGCGACGGGATTGCCGGCGGGGGCGCTGAACTTCGTGAGCGGCAGAGGCTCCACCCTCGGCGATGCTTTGGTTCGGCACGAGCTGACGGATATGGTTTCGCTAACGGGAAGCGTCGAAGCCGGACGCGACATCATCCGCGCCTCGGCCGATCGCATCACCAAGGTTTCGCTTGAGCTTGGCGGCAAGGCTCCGGCCATTGTATTTAAGGATGCGGATATTGATCTTGCGGTGAAGGCCATCGTTGATTCGCGGGTGATATTTGGCGGGCAAGTGTGCAACTGCGCCGAGCGGGCTTATGTTCATGCCTCGGTGTTCGATGAGTTCGTCGAGAAGATTTCGTTGGCTATGTCGAAGGTGAGCTACGGCAGCCCCTTTGCCGAGCCTGCTCCCCAGATGAGTTCGCTGATCGACAGTCGTCAGTTGGATAAGGTAGAGGCGATGGTTGAGCGTGCGATAGCCGAAGGGGCCGAGGTCGTGACGGGCGGTTGCAGGGCCGAGGGATCGGGTTATAAGTATGAGCCGACCATTCTGGCGGGCTGTACTCAGCAGTCGGAGATCGTTCAGAGCGAAGTGTTCGGCCCGGTGCTTCCTATCCTTCCCTTCACAGATTACGACGAGGCCATAGCTTTGGCGAACGATAGCCGCTACGGGCTGACCTCCTCCGTGTTTAGCTCCAACGTTAGCCTGGTGATGCAAGCGCTCAAGGACTTGCGATTTGGGGAGACTTACGTTAATCGCGAGCACTTCGAGGGCATGCAGGGCTTCCATGCCGGCTGGCGACAGTCGGGAATAGGCGGAGCCGACGGCAAGCACGGCTTGATGGAGTACCTCCAGTCGCAAGTGGCCTACGTACAATACTAATTATTCACCATAAATATTTTTTTGAAGATGAAAAAAGCAATCTTATTATTGGCCGTCATCCTATTGACAGCCACCGGCGCAGCGGCAAAGGATACCAACGGTACGCTGCGCGTTCAAGGCAAGTGCAACATGTGTAAAACCAAGATTGAGAAGGCCGCCAAGAGCGTGGAAGGCGTATCCGTAGCCGAATGGAACAAAGAAACCAAGGTGCTCCGCCTACGCTTCGACAATTCGAAGGTTAAGCTCTCCGACATCAGCCAGGCCGTTGCCAAGATAGGCTACGATACCGACAAGGATAAGGCTCCCGACGCCGCCTACTCGGCCATGCCCGACTGCTGCAAGTACCGCGAGTGATAGCTCTTCTGATCTCCTTGAAATGGAAAGGCCGCCTAACTTAATTGTTGGGCGGCCTTTTTTGGGAGCTTCTACTAATTGCTTTTTCTGCGTTATGCTCCGTCGGCAAAATGCTCATGTACTAAAGTACACTCCGCTTTTGCCTCCGTCGCAAGCCTTGAAAAATCTAATTATTAGAAGCTCCCTTTCGTGTTGGTATGATCTGTTGCTGTTGTATCAGAGTCCCTGTCCGTGGCAGTTCTTGTATTTTTTGCCGCTGCCGCATGGGCATGGGTCATTGCGTCCGACCCTCTTCTCGGCGCGCACGGGCATCTGGGGCTGCTGCTTGGTTTGTCCGGTAGGAGGCTTAGCTCCGAACTGCCCTGGCTCCGGTTCTCTGGAGGCGGGTCGTGTTTGGAGGATGTCTGACTTCTCAGCGCGGTATCGGCTCATGTCTTGGCGGCGCTCGCGTGCGGCCTGCTGAACGTTGACGCGCTGCCCGTCGGAGGCTCCTCCCGGGGCTTCCTCTCTGACCGGTATCTGCCCGCGCATAAGCACTCCGGCCGTCTTGCGATTCATGCCATCCACCATGGCCTTGAAGAGGTTGTAGGATTCGAGCTTATATATCAGGAGGGGATCCTTGTTCTCGTAGCTTGCGTTCTGCACCGAGTGGCGCAATTCGTCCATCTCCCGCAGATGCTCCTTCCAAGCCTCGTCGATGGTGTAGAGCAGGATGGCCTTCTGGAAGGCCTTAGGGATAGCCTTGCAGTCGGTTTCGTAAGCTTCCTTGAGGTTGCAGGAGATGTTGTATATGCGTTTGCCATCGGTTATGGGTATCAGAATGTTTTCGTACATCGCTCCCTTATTCTCGTAAACATCCTTGATGACAGGGCCGGCGGTGAGGGTCATCCGCTCCATGCGTCGCTTAAAGAGCTTGAGAGCCTCCTCGAACAGGGCATCAGCCGAGGGCTTGACGTTGGCTCCGAAGGGCGATTCCATGGCGAAGGTGCGGAAGAGCTCCAGGCGGAAGGATTCTTGGTCGTCGTTATCGGCATGCTGTTCGACTATTGCCTGGGCGTTGTCGTATATCGTATGCAGCACGTCGAGCCCTATGCGTTCGCCGATGAGGGCATGGTGGCGGCGGGTATAGATCACCTTTCGCTGAACGTTCATCACGTCGTCGAAGTCGAGCAAACGCTTTCGGATGCCGAAGTTATTCTCCTCAACCTTCTTCTGGGCCTTTTCTACGGCGGAGTTCAGCATGCGATGCTCCAGCACTTCGCCTTCCTTGAAGCCCATCCTGTCCATGAGTCCGGCAATCCTGTCGGAGGCGAACAGTCGCATGAGATCGTCCTCGAGCGATATGAAGAAGACGGAGGATCCCGGATCGCCTTGCCGTCCGGAACGCCCGCGTAGCTGACGGTCCACGCGGCGACTCTCATGCCTCTCGGTTCCGATGATGGCAAGCCCTCCGGCAGCCTTCACCTCCGGCGATAGCTTGATGTCGGTACCGCGACCGGCCATGTTGGTAGCGATCGTGACGGTGCCTTTCTGTCCGGCTTGCGCCACGATATCAGCTTCGCGCTGGTGCAGCTTTGCGTTCAGAACGTTGTGCGGAATGCGTCGCATGTTAAGCATGCGGCTAAGGAGTTCGGAGATTTCTACGGATGTTGTTCCGACCAGAACAGGCCGTCCGGCATTAACCAGAGAGTTGATCTCCTCGATGACGGCATTATATTTCTCCCGCTTGGTCTTGTATATGCGGTCGTTCATGTCCGTGCGGTCGATGGGGCGGTTGGTTGGTATGACAACTACGTCGAGGCGATAGATGTCCCAGAACTCACCCGCCTCGGTTTCGGCCGTTCCGGTCATTCCGGCTAGCTTATGGTACATGCGGAAGTAGTTCTGGAGAGTGATGGTGGCGAATGTTTGTGTAGCAGCCTCCACCTTGACGCGCTCCTTTGCCTCTATTGCTTGATGCAGGCCGTCGGAATATCTGCGGCCTTCCATGATGCGTCCGGTTTGTTCGTCAACAATCATTACTTTGTTATCCATCACCACATACTCATCGTCGCGTTCGAATAGAGTGTAGGCTTTGAGCAGTTGGTTGATGGTGTGAACGCGTTCGCTCTTTATGGAGTAATTGGAGAGGAGCTCATCTTTTTTTGCTTGCCGTTCTTGGTCGGATCCGGATAGATTATCTACTTGGGAGAGTTCCAGGGCTATGTTTGGGAGGACGAAAAACTGTGGATCGTCTGATTTTCCGGTGAGGAGGTCAATGCCTTTATCTGTTAGCTCTATGCTGTGGTTCTTCTCGTCGATGACATAGTAGAGGGGTTCCGTTGCGATGTGCATCTGCCGCTGGTTGTCGGCAAGGTAGAAGGCTTCTGTTTTGTTCATGGAGGCTTTGATTCCGGGTTCGCTCAGGAACTTTATCAGAGCCTTGTTTTTCGGGTTTCCTTTTGAGGAGCGGAAGAGCAGTAGAGAGCCTTCTTCGACCACCTTCTCGTCGTTGCTCTGCATCTTATGCTTTGCCTCGGTGAGGAGTTTGGTGCAGAGGTCTCGCTGTGCTTTTACGACGATCTCAACGTTGGGACGGAACTGCTCGAAGAGCTGTTCTTCGCCTTTGGGTATGGGGCCTGAGATGATGAGGGGGGTTCGGGCGTCGTCGATCAAGACGGAGTCGACCTCGTCGACGATTGCGTAGTTATGCTTGCGCTGCACGAGGTCGTTCGGGCTGATCGACATGTTATCGCGCAGGTAATCGAAGCCGAACTCATTGTTTGTGCCGAAGGTAATGTCGGCAAGGTAGGCCTTGCGGCGGGAATCGGAGTTGGGTTGATGCTTGTCGATGCAGTCTACCGATAATCCGTGGAACATATACAGGGGGCCCATCCACTCTGAGTCGCGTTTGGAGAGGTAATCATTGACGGTTACGACATGCACGCCGTTTCCGGTCAAGGCATTGAGGAAGACGGGGAGGGTGGCCACTAAAGTTTTGCCTTCGCCCGTTGCCATCTCTGCTATGTATCCTTTTACGCGCTTGCTGAGCTTGGCATCTTCGGTATCCTTCTCATATTTTTTGGGGCTTGGATTGTGGAGAACAACGCCGCCCATTAGCTGTACGTCGAAGTGTATCATGTCCCACACTATCTCATTTCCTCCGGCCACCCAGTGGTTGCGATAGATGGCCTTATCGCCTTCGATTGTTAGGAAGTCGTGGGTGGCGGCCAGCGAGCGATCAAAATCGGTGGCAGTAACCTCGATCTGCTCGTTCTGCACGAAGCGTCGGGCGGTATCTTTCACGATGGAGAAGGCTTCGGGGAGGATTTGGTCGAGCGTTCGCTCCTGTATTTGCAGTATCTCTTTCTCGACATCGTCTATCTGTGCCCAGAGTTTTTCGCGCTCTTCGAGTTCGAGGCTTTCTATGCTTGCCTTAAGGTCGTCGGCTTTTTTTCGTTCATCAATGGCGGCTTCGGATACTTGCCGGCGAAGTTTGGCTGAGAATGCGCGCAGCTCGTCGTTAGTCATTTTCTCTACCGTTGGGTATACGGCCTTGATCTTATCGACGTAAGGCAGGATGTCGCGCAGGTCGCGCTGTGATTTATTGCCGAAAAATCTCGACAGAAATTCGTTTAATCCCATATTGTTATATCAAGAGTTTTATTAGGAAATAATGTTTGAGGAATTGTTATCGCTGAAAATTTTTGGAGGCTATGCTCCGCCGGCGGTGATGTTCGCCGAACTGTGGCTTATCGCCTTGAGAGCTCGTGGAGGGGCTGCTGTTCGCTGGCATTCGGGGGTCGGATCCGAAGTATATAGGTGATGGATGGGGCGACTTCCTCGGCTTTGACTTCTCGGTAGATATGTTCGGGTTTGAGTCCGTTGCCCATGAATATTAGTGGAGTCACGACGGCGTTGTTGCGCACCAGCTTTGGGCTTGCTCCCTTTTCTTCGCTGTCGATGCGCCATCCGGGTTGCAGTTCTATTACCAGATCGCCGCGCCCGATGTGGTGCGTTCCATTGTATAGCGCTGCATTTCCTTCATACCAATTTCCGCTGCGGAGGTCGCAATCGGTTATGACGCTCTGTACTCCGGCGAACTCGGCTATGAAGGCGGATGCTTTTCGCTGCATCTCTTCGATAGGGATGGAGGCCTCTTCTATGGCTTTACGGTTGAGGTATATCTGTCCGTTATAATATCCTTCTACCCATGGTTTCTGTCCGTAAAGTTGCATCAGATACATATTCAGCAGGGCTACGCATCGCTTGGGATAGAACTGCCCGCCTCCGATGTTCATATCTTGCGGAACCACCTCCTCGCTCCTGAAATATCCGGAGCCAACGAACACGATGAGCGTGTTGCCCATTCCTATTTTCTTGTCGATTGCTCCGAAAAGCTGCTCCAGGCATCTGTCTAAACGGCTGTACGTGTCTTGTATCTCCGTTGAATAATCCTGCCCTTGGCGCCTGCTGAAGTTGCCTGCATAGTAGGTAATGGCCAGCATGTCGGGGCATGAGCGGGTTCCGAAGCCGGCAAGTTCGATGAATCGCAGCGCGAGATTATTGACTTCTGCATTTACCAGGGCCGACGTTTTGAAGTCGGGATAGCATGCCTGCGCTCGCTCGTCGAAGCTATGCTTGAAGGGCCGTATGTCGGTGGAATAAGGGAAGGCATTGTATCGTTCGAGGGGCATAGCCGGCTCCCAAAGGGTCTTGTTGATGCGTGCGGAGAGCGATTCGGGGCCGTTATTGTATCGGTCAACGTACCATGGGAGGCCGCGATAGTAAGTTGTGGTGGCCCATTTGCCGTTGATGTCGTCAATCCAGAAAGCTCCGTTGGCGGCATGTCCGGCGGCGAGTATGGCTTGGGATGCGTTGGGGGCGATGGAGTACACGTCGCTCTTCCCCTGGGATGCCAGCTTGAGCTCATCGCCAATGGTTGAGGCCAGCAGTTTGGCGGGCGAGAAGCGATCGCGCGTGAAGTTGCCAAGGAAATCAGGGTCGTGCAATGTTGGGATCTCGCGACGGTCATGAAAATCAAATCTATGCTCGGAGGCTATGCCGTGATAGCAGGGATTACTGCCGGTGAATAAGGTTGCAAAGGCGCTGGCTCCGTCGAGGTTATCGAAGGCGAAGCTGAGGCTCCGATAGCTAAGCCCTTCATTCATTAGCCGCTTTACGCCATGCTCGCCGAAGGTATTGTAAAAGTAATCGAGGTAATCGCCCCTGAGCTGGTCGACCGCTATACATACTACTAGCTTCGGGGCCTGATGTCCGGCGGCGCCAAGATTGGCGATTGCCAGAACGGTGATGAGTGACGTGAGAATTGTTTTCATTGGCTCCAAAAGTATGGCATTATTTTGGTTTCCGCAATATTTTCGTCCCTTCCGGCGCATATAGCATCTTTCCCTAACAAATTTCCTCTTAGCTTTTCAGGGCACAATATTTCTCCGAAAAAAATTCTCCCCAGAATTATGCCATCAAGTTCTCGCGAAATTTTTTTCATCCAAAATTATCCCACCAAATTCATCCCGAAAAAATTTTCGCCAAAATCCGGAAGGTTATTGACCTGTACAAAATGTTTTCACGCCGCCAACTTAGGTTATTGGCATGAAAAAAAAGTTTTCATGCCGCCAACCTAGGTTATTGGCGTGTACAAAATGTTTTCATGCCGCCAACTTAGGTTATTGGCGTGAAAAAAAAGTTTTCATGCCGCCAACTTAGGTTATTGGCGTGAAAAAAAAGTTTTCATGCCGCCAACCTAGGTTATTGGCGTGAAAAAAAAGTTTTCATGCCGCCAACCTAGATTATTGGCGTGAAAAAAAAGTTTTCATGCCGCCAACCTATATTATTGGCGTGAAAAAAAAGTTTTCATCCCACCAACCTTAATAATTGGGGCCAAAATTTTTTGGGGGAGATTTTGTAGGGATAAATCAGGAGCGAAAAAAAGTGGAGGAGCCGCATGCTAGGCATGAGCGATAGTATTTGTATATTTGCCTTTGGCGCGAGAGAAATTGCCGCCAAAAAAAATTTTTTATAATACTATGCGCATCTCCATTAAATATGTTTTGTTTTTTGCGGTCGTCGTGATGGCACAAAGTTCGGCTGCTCAGTTTCTGGACTATGGGGTTGATCCTCATCGTTACCATTGGAATTATGCTGATATATCTCACTACCGGCTGATTTATCCGCGCGGACTTGATTCGCTGGCATACCGCTATGCGCTGTACCTTGAGAACGCTTATCCGCTGCTGGAGCGAACGTTGGGGTCGGTTCGCACCCAAAAATTCCCTGTGGTGATGCACCCCGGGTCGATGCTGGCCAACGGGATTGTGGCATGGGCGCCGCGTAGGATGGAGCTGCTCACTACGCCCTCGTCGCGTCAGCATGCGGAGCCATGGGAGCAGCATTTGGCGGTGCACGAGTCGCGGCATGTGCTTCAGATGGGAAAATTATCGACGGGCCTCTTCCGCCCCTTCTATTATCTTATGGGCGAGCAGGCTTCGGGCTTGTCGGCGGCCTTCGTTCCGCGCTGGTTTTTGGAGGGAGATGCTGTGTGTAGCGAGACGGGAATTACGCTGGGAGGGCGCGGACGGCTGCCTGAGTTTCAAATGATTTACAGGGCTCAGATGCTGGGCGGCAAGTTCTTTTCGTTCGACAAATGGCATCTGGGATCGTATCGCGATGCGGTGGGTACGTTTTATACGCTTGGCTACGATATGACGGCTTTTGCGCGCTACCGTTTTGGGGCTGATGTGTGGGCTAAGAGCCTGACGTCTTACGTTCGGCGGCCTATCAGTTGGCGGCCGATGGGGGATGCTTTCAAGCGGCAAACGGGTATAGGCTTCAGCGAGTTATTCCGCCAAACTTTTGAGTTCCTGGGCTCGGAATGGGCTCGGGCCGACAGCAATTTTGTGACGCCTGCTTACCTGAGCGCTTCGCATCGGCACTATACTTCGCTGCAATATCCGCAGGCGCTGAATGATAGTGTGATTGTGGCGCTGCGAACGGGGCTTAGGGATATATCTGCGGTGGTTTTGATTGCTGATGGCAAGGAGCGGAGGCTGGCTTATACGGCTTCTGGGGTTGGCAAGCTGCAGGTTGATGCGGCTCGCCGGCGAATTTATTGGACGGAGACGGTTCCTCACTTGCGATGGACGCATCAAAGCGCTGTTGTTGTTCGGTACATGGACTTGCCCGATGGAAAAGTTCGGACTTTTGCTCCTGCATACGGGCGGATAATACAGTTTGCGGCCTGGGCGGACAGGGTCGCGCTGTCGATAGTGGAAGAGAATGGGGATGCGCGGATAGTAGTGTTGGATGCCGAAAATGGGCAGGAGGTTGAGGCGATAGCCATGCCGGCGGGAACGTTTGCTAAGGATGTGGCTTTGGGTGGAGATGCTACGGTATATGCGGCGGTGGTTGGCGCTTCGGGTATAAGTTTATATGGAATAGAAAGCGGCGGGGGCCGATGGAGGCCGATGCTGGAGGGCCTGCGGGTTAATGTTAACGGCTTGGCCTGGGCTGAGGGTCGCCTGCTTTTTGAGTCGGGGGCAGATGGTATCAATAATATATATGGTATAGAGATTGGGGGGAATGAAGTCCGTAGGTTAAGTCGGTCGCGTTTTGGAGCCTTCCAGCCGTCGGCGCATAAGGGTCGGCTGCTTTATGCGGACTATCAGCCGGAGGGATACCGGATAGCGGCGATCGGGGCGGATAGCATCCGTAGCGAAGTTATCGACCTCAATAATCCGCAGAGATTTACTTTGGCAGAAGCTATCGCCGGCCAGGAATCTCCACCCCTTTCAGCCGAAAACTTGCAAGCGGTGAAGGATTTTCATCCCAGGCCTTACGCCAAGCTATCTCACCTGTTTAACGTGCACAGTTGGGCTCCGCTATACTTCAACCTCAACGATTTGCTTTCGCGCAATACCGACGCATTCCTGACAGCAGCCAAACCCGGGCTTATGGTTATTTCGCAAAATTCCCTCAACACGGCAATCAGCCAGGCAGCCTGGTATTATTCGGATGGCAATCATCATGGGGCATTCCACTTCACCTACATGGGTTGGCTGCCCGTAATTAATTTGAGGGCCGATGTTGGCGGCAAAGCCTACGATATGATGTGGGAGACTAAGGATGATAAGGAGACCGTTCTCCGCGCCATGCGCACCTCCCGTCCGGCCCTTAACCTGGAGGCCCAGGTTTATGTGCCCCTCACGCAGCAGAGCGGAGGCTATGTTCGCGGGCTGCGGCCCTCCGTTAGCTGGCAGTTCGTTAACGACAGATATCAGCAATACCAAAGCAAGCGCATGCCCTTCATCCAGCAAATCACGAGCGAGCTCCACCTCTATGCATATAGGAGGATGGCATTGCAGGAAGTCCTTCCGCGGCTCGGATTCCAGCTACGGCTTCAGCAGCTCCATATCCCGTTCCAACCGCATAATATCGGCGATCTGTACGCGATACGTATCACAGGATATCTTCCCGGACTAATGCGCTCACACTCGCTAATGCTCCGGGCGGGATGGCAATATCAGGATGCAGGCGATAAGGTTCTGTATAACTTCAACCATCTTTTGGAGACCCCGCGCGGGCATGCCGTAGAGTATCGCACCGAGCGCCAGGCCATCCTCCAGGCCGATTACGCCTTCCCCATTATCACGCCCGACCTCAGCATCGGCAGCCTTGCCTACATCCGTCGCATCCGCACCAACCTCTTTGGCGATGTAGGCCTCAACCAAGTCAAAGCGTCGGAGCCATGGGATAAAGCGCGATGCTCATTCGGCGCCGACCTTATCTTCGACTGGAACGCCCTCCGATTATCCTACGCGCTGCAAACCGGGCTGCGCATCGTTCGTCCCCTCAAAGAAGAGGGCGTTCGGCTGCAGCTCATCTCCTCCATAAGCTTCTGAGCCATGCTGACCAGCAGAGATCTTACCTCCGGCCCAATCAGCCGGCAGTTGTTCCGCCTTGCCGCTCCCATCATCGGAACCTCCTTCATCCAGATGACATACAGCCTTACCGACATGGCATGGGTCGGACGGTTAGGCAGCGCCTCGGTTGCCGCCATCGGATCGGTGGGCATACTGACGTGGCTCACCACTAACATCTCGCTTTTGACGAAGGTAGCCTCCGAGGTGAGCGTAGGGATGAGCCTGGGCAGCCGTAGCCAATCCGATGCCCGGATGTATGCCACGCATAATTTTACGATAGCCCTGCTCTTGTCGCTGATATGGGGGAGTTCGATGTTCGCCCTTGCTCAGCCCGTGCTGGGATTGTACCGTCTGTCGGAAGGCATCACCTCCGAGGCGGTGGTATACCTGCGGATAGTAGCCATCGGCTTCCCCTTCGTGTTCCTGAGCTCAGCTTTGACGGGGATATACAACGGAGCCGGCCTGAGTCGCATCCCATTCTATATCCACGGCGCCGGCCTGATCCTGAATATAACGCTCGATCCGGTATGCATCTTCGTCTTCGACATGGGATCAGCCGGCGCCGCCATAGCCACCATTATCTCGCAGGCCTCCGTATTTGTAATCTTCATCTATACCACGAAGCGTAAGAGCCGTCTGCTGGGCGGATTCCCTCTGCTGGGAAAGCTGCGCGCCATGCCAACGCTGCGGATATTCCGCCTCGGCCTTCCGGTAGCCATGTTCAATAGCCTGCACTCCATCATCAATCTGCTGATGGGTCGAACGGCCTCGCTTCATGGCGGGCATATCGGACTCATGACCCTAACCGCCGGCGGCCAGATCGAAGCTCTGGCATGGAATACCTCCCAGGGATTCAGTACCGCCCTCGGATCGTTCGTGGCGCAGAACCACGCCGCCGGCATGCGCGATCGGGTTCATGGAGCCTATCGCACCACATTGCTGATGACGATGATCTTCGGGATCTTCTGCACGCTTTTGTTCGTATTCTTCGGCGAGGAGATATTTGCGGTAATCGTTCCCGAGCGTGAGGCCTGGATGGCCGGCGGCCTATTCCTCCGTATCGACGGCTATTCGATGATGCTAATGATGCTAGAGATAACGATGCAGGGCCTCTTTTACGGCACCGGACGGACCATCCCGCCTGCTATCATCAGCATATCGCTTAATCTGGCACGATTGCCGCTTGCTGCGCTCCTGGCATCGACCTCGCTGGGCGTCGAGGGAGTTTGGTGGGCCCTCTCCCTCACAAGCATGGGCAAGGGAGCGGCCGCTTTCCTGTACTGGAAGCTAAGCAGCAAGTCATAGAGATTTTCCGTCGGCCATCGCCTATCGCAGGAGTATGTCGTCGTAGAGGCTCCGGAGCCGCTTCCGGAGCTGCAGTATGGCGTAGCGTTTTCTGGAGAGTAGAGTGTTGAGAGGGATTCCAGCCGCAGCAGCGATTTCCTTGAGAGGTATTCCCTCAAATTCGGTTAGCTCGTAGATTTCACGTTGGGCCGGCGGGAGTTGTTCCAGAGCCAGTTCGATTTCGCTCCATATCAGGTTCCGGAGGTATTCAGTTTCGGGCGTTGGCGATAGTTCGTCATCGAGGAACAGATCCGTAAATTCGAGGGCGATGTCCAGCTCGCTGTCGCTGGAGATCAATTCCTGTTCGCGCTTTTTCCGGCCATGGTTAATAATCATGTTTCGTGCAACTCGATAGAGCCATGCAGAAACCTGCTCAATTGGATCGGCCGCCAGCTTCACGGTTCTGACAAACTGATAGAAGACATCTTGCAGGATATCGTCGGCGTCGCTGAGGTTAGTCACTTTGCTGCGGATGAATCGCTTCAGGCGCGGCCGATATTCTGCAATTAGTCTTTCTATGTCAGATGATCCGCCATGGGGATTAATCATGTTTGTCGGGCTCGTGATGATGGCAATGGTGGTGTCGTATATGATGTTTGACGAATTCTTTGCGTTCGTCGTCGGTCATATTCATCCATTTCTCCCTAAGCCGTCCGCGATGATGCATTCTGTGTCCGATTCCGAGCCAGCGATGCGCTCCTCCCATCCCTCCAAACATAATCCTCGCCAAAAGGAGGAGGCCGAGGGCCTGTAAGCAATCAATCTTGCCCAAACCAAAGATGTCGGGCATCAGTGCATTCCAAAGGTACATCAGAGCCAGGCTCCCGATGCCTATCATCACCAGCGCAAAGCCGATGTGTCCTAAAAAGTGGTACGTCTTGTTCATGTAATTGTTCTAAATTTTATTGTTTATACTCTATTAATTCTATTGCTTTCAGCGGACAGTTCTTCATACATCGTCCGCATCCAGCACATTCCTCAGGGCCTTTGATCCGGATCGTAGCGCAGTCTTGCACGATGTAGGTTGTTAGAGCGCTGCGCCGGCACATTCTGATGCATAGTCCGCAGAGATCGCATCTGTCCATGTTTACGTTAGCTATTTTCTTTTTCCAAAACATAATTCCTATTCCTTATTATATTAATACTATGTCAGTCGTTGCTATTGGTCCCATCGTTTGTGGGCGCTTCTATTATTGTAGACAGTTGGGAGGTAGAAATATTGTATGCTCCGTGAGTTTTTTCCTTTTTCCAGATAGCCCTCAGTCTTGCCGGTCTGATACCCTCTGGAGAGAGACCGTCTCGGCATATCTGCGCAAGGAGTATCTCCTTCTTCGTATCAGCACAAATCTGCTAAATTTGTAGCGCATCAACAGACGCGATACCTGTTCGCAATGCCGCTTTGGCAGATGATTATTGAGAGCGGTGCAGCGTTTTTGTTGAGGCAAGCATCAATAAAGCGAGATGCTTCATATTGTGCAGCAACGTAATCAGGCGAATGAACGAGCAACAACTTATAGACGGTTGCAAAAGAAATGACCGTCTGGCTCAAAAAGAGCTCTACGATAAGTACTCCCGCAAAATGATGGGGGTTTGTATGCGTTACGTGAACGACAGAGAAACGGCTCGGGATATATTGCAAGAAGGATTTGTTAAATTGTTCACAAATGTAGATTCCTATTTGCAAGAAGGCCCGTTTGAAGCATGGATGCGAAAGGTATTTGTCAACTCAGCATTGGAATATTTGCGCAAGATGGACATACTGAAAGAGGCCGTATCTTTGGATCAAGCGCCTGAAGCGTCGAGCTCTTTCCATTCGGTCTTGACCGAACTAAGCGCTCAGGAGTTATTAACTATGGTGCAAGAACTGCCAGCCGGATTTCGTACGGTTTTCAACCTTTTTGCGATCGAAGGCTATTCTCACAAAGAAATTGGAGAAATGCTGGGTATTACGGAAAGTACCTCACGGTCGCAGTACACTCGGGCAAGGCAATTATTGCAAAAGAGAATTGGTAAAATCTTATAAGAACTACATAATGAATAAAGACACAGATTCGTTTGAACATTTGTTCAGAACCAAACTGAAAAACCTGGAAGCCGACACCTCGCCGGAGGATTGGGAGGCTATCGCTACAAGACTGACCAAAACAAAACGCCTGGCAATGTGGCAAAGATGGCGCTATGCCGTTGCTGTAATACTTATATTATTGATTGCCGGAGGAGGATGGTATTGGTCGAATCGTGTGAGCGAACTGGATTTTAATGTTGACAAATCCCACTGGGAAGATACTCTCAACGCTCAGCCGAACATAGACACGCGCGAGCATATCTTTACTGATGACGCAGACGAACCGACAACAAGTCTCGAAACTTTATCGAAGCATGGAAATTCAATTCCCTCAATTAAGGTAGCATCAAAACAGATTGAGGAAAAGACGAATTTATCCGTAAATGAAGATAGCCGTGAGCTAGCAACGAACATAGAGCCTCTGCCGCTTCCGGTTGCAGACTCACACATGGGCTTACTCATAGCAGATGCGGCTGTGGCTGCAGTTGGATTTGGTAATATAAAAGCTAAGAAAGTCGTGCGAACGGCTCAGAAAAAGTGGACCTTCGGCACAGGCATAGGAGGACTTAACGGAGGAACAACCAACTTGGCTCAAACTTATCTACTGCGAAGCAGCTCCATTGAAGACCGCGACTTGATGATGCTGAATGCTCCAGCCAATTTCAATGCAGGAATCACTCCTCAAACTAAAATCGACCACAAAATTCCCCTCTCCTTTGGGTTATCTATCAACAGAAATATCAACGAGCGATGGGCAATTTCAACAGGATTGGTCTACACATTGCTCAGATCGGAATGGGAAACGGAGGGAGAATACAGCACAAAAACCAAAAGATATCTGCACTTCGCTGGAGTACCGCTTGCAATAACATATAAAATAGCAGAATGGAATAAATTAAGCTGGTACGCATCCGCAGGGGGAATGGGAGAATTTAACTTTGCCGGACAGGAAAAAGCAAGCTTCTATGCCGGCGACGACAAACCGCTGCAAACCAGAAACACGCCCGTGTGCATGAAAGAATTGCAATGGTCGCTGAATGCGCGAACCGGGCTGAACTATCCGCTGATGAAATACGTAGGCGTTTTTGCAGAAATGGGGCTTTCATATCATTTTGATAATGGAAGCAAAATCGAAACGGTTTATAGCCGGAAGCCCTGGAACTTCAGTCCACAGATCGGACTGCGATTAGGATTTTAGTATTATAATCTACTTATATTAATAACTTTTTGACAATATGAAAAATCTTCTTTTAAGCGGATGTTTTGCCGCAAGTTTGATAGTTCTGACTTCGTGTTTGGGCGGAGGATCTGAAATTCATACAGCTTCCGGTATGCCGGGAGTCATCAGGATGGATGCCAAGAGTGGAAAAATGTTGATCGACGCGCCTTATTTCGCGCCTTATGGCTTCTACGCTGCGGGATTAAGCAACTCTGGCTTTTTCCCCGACGACTGTATACTTTTTTCCTTCTCAGTAGACTTGGGAGATCCCGAAAATGCTGATGTGGCAACTAAGGAATATTATACAGGCTCGCTTGCGGATATTGCAATAGTCGATCAGTATAGCTGTCTCGGATCGATGATGGATTCAACGGTTTTGCTCAACAATGAGCAGAAAGTTGCTTATGCCGTTGATGCTAATTATGGTAGCAATGGAGGTTATGCTATTATCATATCCAATAAGTTATTCCTCTTTTCTGATATGACGATGATGAGCGGCCAGCAAAATCAGTGGGTACTTTACTGCGATGCGTCGAATCTGGAACCGATAAAGGATTCATCGACATCGCTTAATGTGTACTCCTTTTACCTGCGTTCTATATTATCGGTACCCGGAAAGGCGCCTGAAACAAACAGCATTGTTGTAAATGCCTTCGAGATGGGGAGTGTATTGAATATGATTCAGAATCGTGAAAAACAAGGCTCTCAAAGCGAGGCAATACTGCGCATTAACTTTGTGAAAGATATTAAGGACGAAGGCGAAACGCTGGTGTGGGACAAGTCGGATTTGAGAATCGTTATAGCCCGTGAATCGTAGATTGAGCTATCGTTGCCTTATTGTAAATGTGTGATTTTGGTTCTTAGAACTCCCGGAGGCTGCGGTTTTCGGGAGTTCTTCTTTATAACGGCGAATATCAGAACTGCTCAAGGATGGCTATCCTTCTTATTATCGGAGGATGTGTTGAGAAGAGGCCGAAGAGATTGCCGCTTCGCAGCGAGGCATCTTTGGGGTCTTCAATGAAAAGCTGAGCTACGTCTTTTCGCTCTATGGCTTCTACGAGCGGATCCTGCGATATTTTTCGAAGCGCCGAGGCGAGCGCCCACGGGCGGCGGGTCATTTGTGCAGAGCCGGCGTCGGCCATATATTCGCGTTGCTTGGATATTGCAAATCTCATTAGAGAAGCAAACAAATATCCTATGGCTGCAACAATTGCCACGATGAGAATGATAAAAAAGATGCCTCCGCCGTTTTTCTTCCGATCGCCGCCAAGGGGCATGTGCCGCAATATGCGGAAACCGTTTTGAGCCAGAGCGCTTAGGATGCCTACAAACACTATGGATATTATCAAAACCCGCACGTCGCGGTTGCGGATGTGGGTCAATTCGTGGGCTATCACCGCTTCGAGCTCTTCGTCGTCAAGCTTGTTAATGATGCCGGTTGTGAGGGTTACTGCGTAGGTGCGGCGATTGATTCCGCTGGCAAAGGCATTGAGAGAATCGTCATTTATAACGTTAACAGACGGCATGCTCATTCCCTGGCTCATACAGAGATTTTCCACCAAATTATACACTCTTTTGTTTTCCTGACGAGCAAGAGGTTGCGAACCTGTCGCATGCTTTATGATAGCCGTGTGAGAAAACCAGGCGATTATGAACCAAAGCGCAACGCCTCCAAGCACATAAGGCAAAACGGTAACGAACAGCATATTTATGGACTGGTAGGATGAATACGCGCTCTGCTGCTCGTCGTTTGTTGTCCAGGCAATGCTTTTAATAAGTATAAAGCAGGCTAAATATACGAGCCCAGTCATCAAACAGGGAAAAAGGACAAGCATACAGAGGGAACGCATGTTGTTGCGCTGCCTCTGTTTTTCTATTCCAATGTATTCCATCGGTTTCTCAGAAGCGGATTTGCGGAGCCTGGTCGAGGTTAGCGCGCTGCTGGTCGCCAAGATCGAACATCATTTC